>DATMZZ010000258.1:0-10108 GCA_035573175.1 Allostellaceae bacterium | reverse complement strand
GGCGCAGATCGAGACGCCTTCATCTTCCTTGCAGACGCGAATGAGGCGGAAGCGCTTATCCTCGACGATGGGCCAGAGCAGCCCGGCGCTGGTGGTGATGTCGGGCACCGAGACGATGAATTCGATGCCGCTGGCGGCGATTTGATCGAGGATGGCGGCGCCGGTGATCGGGGCGCCGCTCATGCCGCTTTTCTCTCCATAGCGTCTTTATCTCCCTTATCTCGCGGCCATCTTGCATGGCGATTGCGCGCGAGGCAAGGCGCGGCGCTTGAGGACGAAATTCGCCGCGCATATAGTCTTATGCCGAGATGAAGACGCTGCCGACAGAGTCCGATATGTCGAAATTCCATACCGCGAAATTCCTGCCAAAGGCGTAGGCTCGATGTCGATCATCTACCGTCCGGCGCGCGCGCAAGAACTGGCACGAGCCGAAGAACTCGTCGCCACGAGCATCAATGATCTCACGCAGCGTCACGGCTTCGGCCGAATGGCATCGGCACGGCCGCCGCATTTCCAGCAGTTCTCGCTGAGTGACGATCCCGACGGTTTGTGGATCGCCGAGGAAGGCGGCGAAATTCTCGGCTTCGCCTTCAGCTGGGTCTGCGGCGGCCTGTGGTTCCTGGCGGAATTGTTCGTGGCGTCCGACCAACAAGGACGTGGTATCGGCAATGAATTGCTGAGCCGGACCATGGAGCATGCGCGCAAGGCGCAAGCAAGCGAGAAGGCCCTTATCACCTTTGCCTTCAACAATGTTTCGCAGGGACTCTACATTCGGCACGGTCTTTTTCCGCGAATTCCGCTCTATCTGTTCAGTGTGCCTCGCGAAGCTTGGCGTACGCGCGAGCGCGATACGCGATTGGAAGCAGCCGCGATCACCGAGAGCGATCTGCCGGACCTCGTCGCGATCGATGCTCACGCCCTCGGCCTATCGCGCGAGAAGCATCATCGCTATCTCATCGGTGAAAGCGAGCTGACGGGATTCCTGTTTCGGGACGGCGGCGTCAGTGTCGGCTACGCCTATATCAGCCCCGAGGGACATATCGGGCCCCTCGCGGCAAGCCGACCGGACGCGATGGGCCCGGTCTTCGCCGCGGCCCTCAAACGAGCGAGCGAAGCGGGCAGCGCGCAGATTTCGGGATTCATTCCGGGCATTGCCGAAACGGCCCTCGGCGTAGCGGTGGCGCATGGCATGCGCATCGCCTTTCCGATGATGCTGATGTCGTCGCGCGCTTTCGGCGACTGGAGCTGCTATCTGCCGCGCAATCCAGGCTTCATGTGAAGCGCGAGGAGAGCGGCGCCGGTGATCGCCGCGTCGCTCATGCGAGGCATCGCATGGATATTCTCCTTTTATCGCTTTGCCCATCGTGCCCGTGGCCCATCGCCGGGGCAAGGCGCCGCGCTTGAGGCAGAGAATCTCCGCGCCTATAGTTCCGGCTAACAAAATCGGCGGCAGGGAGTTGGCGAGATGCGTGTGAAACAGCCGGCAAGACGATCGGTCCTCAAAGCCATGGCGGCAACGGCCGCCGCCGGCGCCACGTCCATCGCCATGCCGCGGATCGGCCGCGCTGCGTCGCAGAAGCTCACTGTCGGCAAATCGATCGCGACCTTGCTCGCCTATACGCCGATCGATTTCGGCCTTGCGAACAATTTCTACCAGAAGCGCGGGCTCGAGCTCGAAGTCGTGTCCTTCAACGGCGCGGCACGCATGCATCAGGCGATGGTGAGCGGCGCCATCGATATCGCCCTGGGCTCGGGCGCGGCAATGGCAAATATCGGGAAGGGCGAGCCGTCGCTCGCCATCGCGCAGACGCTCGGGCCGCCGGCCGATATCGCGATCGTCGTGCCCTATGATTCGCCGATCAAAACCGTCGACGATATGCGTGGCAAGGTGACGGGCGTCGCCTCGACCGGCTCGGTCACGGAATGGATGGTGTTCGAGCTGGCGCGGCAGAAGGGCTGGCCGCTCAGCGATATGAAGACGGTCGGTATCGGCGGCACCGAGGCCGCGGTTGCGGCGATCCGCGCCAAGCAGGTGGATGCGCTTGTCGTCGATGTCGCGATCGGTCTCTTCCTCGAGCCGCAAAAGGCGGGACGCGTGCTGATCCCGTGCTCGGCCTACGTCAAAGATTTCGTCATGCACGCGAATTTCGCTTCGACCAAGATCATGAACGAGCATCCGCAGGCGGTGAGCGCGTTCTGCGCTGGCTGGTTCGAGGCGATCGAGCTCATGCAGCACGACAAGGCGCAGGCGGTGCGCATCGCGACGCCGATCACGAAGCTCGATCAGAGCATCGTCGCCGCGTCCTACGACCTCGTCGTTCCAAAGATGTCGCGCGACGGGCACTTCGATCCCAAGGGGCTGGAGACGCTGGCGCGCTCCTATGTCGAAACCAAAGCGCTGCCGACCAAGCCCGACATGTCGAAATTCTATACGCAGAAATTCCTGCCGAAGTCAGCATAGCGGGCGATACACAGCCGTAAAGGGCTAATCTTTCTTCTCACGCGCCCCGAGTTCGGTCGAGCGAAAACGCGTTGTTATTTGCTCTCCGGCATCAGGATCGCATAGCGCGTATCGACGATCGTCTTGGGATCGAGCGCGGCTTTCATCAGCCGCTGCGAGCGATACCAGGCGATCTGATGCGCGAGGTCGGACATGACGACACGACCCTCGCCGTCGATATAGGGTACGGCGCGGTCGATCAGCGGCGCGGGAATGCCGGTGAATTTCGAAAGCAATTCGAGCATCGCCGGCGTTTGCGCATTGTCCTGGCGCGTATTGTCCTTGCCGGCGAAAGCGTCGTGATAATCCTTCGAGCCGTGGCGAAAGGCGGTCATGAAGCGCTTGACGAGATCGCTGTCATAATCGGCATGCTTTGTCGAGGTGAAGGCGACCGCGCCCATCCAACCGGGCACGAGATCGCTCGCCCAGCCGAGCCGCTTGATCACGCCGCGATCGAGCAGCGGCAGCGCCGGCGTCGCGGGCAGCACGGCGCTGTCGATCTGGCTGCCGGAGAGGGCGCTGATCACATTGGGGATCGTGCTGAGCGGCCGCACCGATACATCGCTCAGCGGGAATTTGTCTTTCTCGGCGAGGAGGCCGAGCGTGTATTGCAGGCTGGTGCCGATCTGCGTGACCGCGAAACTATGGCCGGGCAGGGCATGCGCGGTGGTGAGGCCGGCATCATAGGCTTTGGTCGAGCCGAGGAAGACGAGATTGTAGAAGCCCGGATGCTCGATCGCCGAGGAAGCGAGGATGCGCATATGGCCTTGCGCGGCCAGCGTATAGAAAGCGGCGCTGAGGCCGGAGACGCCGAAATCGACATCGCCCGAAGCGAGCGCCACCGCCATCGGCTCGGCGCTCGCGAAATAGACCATCTGCGCGTCGAGACCCTGCTCCTTGAAATAGCCGCGCTCGATGGCAATCGGCACGGAGGGGTAGGAGAGGAGCTTGGTCAGCGCGATCTTGATGGATTCGGCGTGGGCGGGCGCTGCACCGAACAACAACGTCATTGCGAGGAGCGCAGCGACGAAGCAATCCAGTGGTTGAAGCAGACTGGATTGCTTCGGCCTTCGGCCTCGCAATGACGGTTTAGCGAACATCGCGTTATTTCCCCGCCACCTTCGTCAGCGCATAACGGCTATCGATAAGCTGATGCACATCGACTTCGCCTTTCAGCAGCCCTTGCGATTGTACCAGGCGATCTGATCGACGACGCTGCCAGCGTCGAAGTATATCTCTCGATCTTATCCCTCACTTATGCTTGGGCATCAGGATCGCGTAGCGCTTGTCGATCAGCTCGTCGGCATCGACCTTGCCCTTGATCAAGCCTTGCGATGTGTACCAGGCGATCTGATCGGCGACGCCGGTGGCGTCGATGCGGCCCTCGGGGTCGACATAGGGAATCGCTTTTTCGATCGCGGCTGGCGACACGCCGGTGAAGCGCGACATGATGTCGAGGATGGCCGGCGCGGTCGGTCCGTCTTTGCGCTTGCCGTTGGCGTCGGTGAAGGCGTCGTGGAAATCCTTCATGGCGTGGCGATAGGCGATGAGGAAGCGCTTCACCGTGTCGCCATGCTCGTTCGTCTCCTTGGTCGAGGCGAAGGTCGCGCTGCCAAGCGGGTTAGGCGCGACATCGGCGACCCAGGCGAGGAGCTTGATCTCGCCTTTCTGGATCGGCGGCAGGATCGGGCTGCCCGGCATCACCGCCGCATCGACCGTCCCGCCGCTCAGCGCCGAGAGGACGTTGGTGTTGGATTGCAGCGGCTTCACCGTGACGTCGTTGATGCCGAAGCCGTAGCGCTTGGCCGCGCCGCCGATCGCATAGTGGAGGCTGGTGCCGACTTGCGTGACCGCGATGGTACGGCCCTTGAGATCGGCGGGGGTCTTGAGGCCGCTATCCCAGGCTTTGTTCGAGACGACGTAAGCCAGATTGAAGAAACCGGGCGCGTCACCGACGGAGGAAGCGATCAGCCGAAGCTGGCCGTGGCTGGCGAGGGTGTAGAAGCCCGCGGACATGCCGGCGGTGCCGAACTGCACATCACCCGAGGCGACGGCGACCGCGATCGGCTGGGCGCTGTCGAAATAGACCATCTCGGCATCGATGCCTTGCGCCTTGAAATAGCCGCGCTCGATGGCGATCGGCACGCCGGGATAGCCGATGAGCTTGGAGATGCCGACCTTGATGGATTCGGCGTGGGCGGGTGCGGTCATCGCGAGAGCTGATAGAAGCGTCGCGAAGACCAATCGTTGCAGGACCATCGAGCGTCCTTCGACTTTGCTCAGGACGAGGAAGATTGTGCGGGGCATCATTCAATCTCCAATGTCGAAGGCATTAAAACTCTACCTCGTCCTGAGCGGAGCCGCCCCCTGAGCTTGGCGAAGGGGGCGGCGTAGTCGAAGGAAGCACGCTGTTTATCCCGTCCTTACTTGCCCTTTGTCGGCAGCGGGATCGCGTAGCGCTTGTCGATCAGTTCGTCCGCATCGACCTTGCCCTTGATCAGGCCTTGCGAGGTGTACCAGGCGATCTGCGACTTGATCTCGGGCACGTCGATGCGGCCCTGCGGATCGACATAAGGCGTGGCCTTCGCGATCGCTTCTTTCGAGGCGCCGGTGAATTTCGACATCAGCTCGAGCATCGCCGGGGCGCCGGCCTGATCCTTGCGCTTGCCGTTGGCGTCGGTGAAGGAGTCATGGAAATCCTTCATGCCGTGGCGATAGGCGACGAGGAAGCGCTTGACGAGATCGCCGCGCTCATTCGCCGTTTTGGTGCCGGTGTAGGCGGCGCTGCCGGTATTGCCCGGGACGTCGTCGCCGACCCAAGCCAGCACCTTGACCTCGTTCTTCGCGAGCAGCTTCAGGGCCGGGCTCGCCGGAATGATGCCGGTATCGACGGTCCCGCCGGTCAGCGCCGAGATGACGTTGGTGTTGGATTGCAGCGGCTTGATCTCGAGCGACTTGAAGTCGACGCCGAATTTCTGCGCGATGCGGGCGAGATTGAGCTCGAGGCTGGTGCCGAGCTGGGTCACCGCGACCGAATGGCCGGCGAGTTTCTTCGGCGATGTCAGCCCCGCATCGTAGGCTTTGAGCGAGCCCAGCAGCACGATGTTGTAGAAGCCCGGCTCCTCATAGCCCGAGGCCGCGATCATGCGGAGCTGGCCCTGGCCGGCGAGGGTGTAGAAGGCGGCCGAGAGACCCGAGACGCCGAAATCGACGCTGCCCGAGGCGACCGCGACGGCGATCGGCTGAGCGCTGTCGAAATAGCTCATCTCGGCATCGATGCCTTGTTCCTTGAAGTAGCCGCGCTCGATGGCGATCGGCACGGCCGGATAGGAGAGCAGCTTCGAGATGCCGACCTTGATGGTTTCTGCGTGCGCGGGAAGGGCAAGCGCGACGGCGGCGAAAGAAGCGACAGAAGCGAGAAGAGCAGTGCGGAGAACGGAAAGTTTCATGATGGTCCTTAGATGAGGCTTTGCGGAGTCGGGATGAGAATAGCGTAACGCGTGTCAATAATGTCGGCGGCTTTGATGTCGCTCTTGATCAGGTTTTGCGATTTATAGCACGAGCGCGATAACGGCGATCAGGGCAGGCGCGAGCCTGCGGCCCATTGTTTCCCCTCCCTGTGCCCACGGTTTTGCGGGTCGCCGTTATCATAGCAATCTCGTCATTGCGGCCAACCCGGCCGATCGCTCTTCGCGATTGGCCGGGTTATCTCTCGCAATGACGGTCGTGGTAGGCCGCCTACTTCGCCGATGGGGGCGGCGGCTATTTTGCCTTCGCCGGCATGGTCGTGGCGTAGCGCATATCGACCAGATCCTCGGCTTTGATCTCGCCCTTGAGCAGGCCCTGCGCCGAGTACCAGGCGATCTGATGCGCGACATCGCCGACATCGATCCGCGCGTCGCGGTCGATAAAGGGCGTTGTCGCGTCAATCGCCTTTTCGGGCACGCCGGCAAAATCCGACAGCAGCTTCAGCATCGCCGGCGCGTCCGGTCCGTCCTTGCGCTTCTCGTCCGGTGTCGAGAAAGCGTCGTGGTAGTCCCGGGTTCCTTTACGATAGGCGACGAGGAAGCGCTTCACCATGTCGCCGCGCTCATTCGCGGTCTTGGTGCCGGTGAAGAGCGCCGCACCCATCCAGCCCGGCGTGACGTCACCGACCCAGGCGATGCGCTTGATGTCCCCGGCGGCGACCGGCTTCAAGGTCGGCGTGCTCGGCATCACCGCCGCATCGACCGTTCCGCCGCTCAGCGCCGCGATGACGTTGGTATTCGATTGGAGCGGGCGGATTTTCACCGCGCTCATCGGGAAGCCGAATTTTTCGGCGGCGAGACCGATCGAGTAATGAAGGCTGGTGCCGACCTGGACGATCGCAACGTTGTGGCCCGGCAGGTCTTTCACCGATTTGAGCCCGGCGTCATAAGCCTTGTTCGAGGCAACGAAGGTGAGGTTATAGAAACCGCCCGGCTCTTCACTCGCCGAGGCTGCGATGAGCTTGAGCTGGCCGTGGGCCGCGAGGGTGTAGAAGCTGGCCGACAGGCCAGAGACGCCGAAATCGATATCGCCCGAGGCGACGCCCACGCCGATCGGCTGAGCGCCATCGAAGAACACCATCTGCACGTCGAGATTCTGTTCCTTGAAATAGCCGCGCTGAAGCGCGATCGGCACGCCTGGATACGAGACCAGCTTCGAGAGCCCGACCTTGACGGTTTCGGCCTGTGTCTGAGGCGCCCAGCCGACGGCGGCAATTGCGAGCATGAGGAAGCAGCGCCACAAGGCGTTCATAGGGTATTCTCCTTTACAACTATTACTGTTTTACGGTTTTTGTCCCGGCATCAAGGTCGCATAGCGCATGTCGATGATCTCGTCAGCCGTAACATTGGCCTTCAGCAGATTCTGCGACTTGTACCAGGCGATCTGGTCGACGATGCTCTCCTTGTCGATGCGGCCTTGGGGTTCGACATAAGCGATCGTCTTCGCAATGACGGCCGCCGGCGCACCGGTGAATTTCGACATGATATCGAGGATCGCGGGCGCATCGGGGCTGTTGCGGTGCTTGCCGTCGGGCCCGATGAAGGCGTCGGCGAAATCATGCGTGCCGTGGCGATAGGCGACGAGGAAGCGCTTGACCAGATCCGAATCCTCATTCGCGTGTTTGGTCGAGGTGAAGACCGCGTTGCCGGCCGGTATGGGCGCGATATCGCCGGCCCAGGCCAAGAGATGGAACTCGCCGCGCCCAACCGGACCGGCGACCGTCACACCCGGCACGACCGCCGCATCGACCGTGCCGCCGGTGACGGCGGCGAGGCTGTTGCTGGTCGATTGCAGTGGCTTCACCGCGACATCGTTCATGGTGAAGCCATAATGCCGCGCCGCTTCGCCGACGGTGTAATGGAGCGCGGTGCCGACCTGGCTGATCGCGATCGAATGGCCTTTGAGGTCGGCGACGGTTTTAAGCCCCGCATCCCACGCCTTGTTCGACGCGATAAAGGCAAGGTTGAAATAGCCCGGCGCATTGCCGCCCGAGGAGGCGATCAGCTTGAGCTGGCCTTGTGCGGCGAGGGCGAAGAAGGCGGCGGACATCCCGACGGTGCCGAAATCGATATCGCCCGAAGCGACCGCGACCGCGGCCGGCTGGGCGGAATCGAAGAACACCATCTCGACATCGATCCCTTGCTGCTTGAAATAACCGCGCGCGATGCCGACCGGTACACCGGGGAATCCGATCTGTTTCGAGAGACCGACCTTTACATGGTCTTCCGCGTGCGCGCTCGAAAGGTTGCCAAACCCGGCGACGCTGAGCGTCGCGGCGGCAACGAGCGACAGGACAATTTGCTTCACGAGTCCTCCCATGTCCTCTCCTCCCCACGAGCGGGAGAGGGTCGATTTGTCTGGAGGATGTAGCGCAGCGCGGGGCCGCGGCCAAATGAATTAAGCGCCATGCGGGCTTGTGTTCTATGATCCGGTGATGGCCGAGAGCAAAGAGCAACGCAAGCCGCGCTTCGTCCTGCCCACGAACGCGACCGATTGCCATTTCCATGTCTATGAGAAGGGCGCGCGCTTTCCCGATCACGAGATGGATCGGGCGCTGGCGCTACATCGCCGGCTCGGCATCGGCCGCGGCATCTTGGTTCAGCCAGATGTACAGAGCCGCGCCATCACCCTGAAAGGTTTGGCGCTAGCCGGCCCAAATTACCGCGGCGTCACGCCGATCGCGGAATTGCCGTCCGAGAAGGGGATCGAGGCGCTGCACGCCGCCGGGATGCGCGGCGCGCGCTTCATCTTCTTGGCGCGGCACGGCATCCGGCCCGACATCGCGACGATGCGGCAAACGGTCGAGCGCATCGCGCCATTCGGTTGGCATGTCGTCTTCCTGATGGACCCGCAAGACATGCTGGACGTGTTCGATTTCCTGCGCGGGCTCACCGTTCCCTTCGTCCTCGACCATATAGGCCGCGTCGATGTCGGCGGCGGGCTGGAGCATCCGGCGTTCCGGGCGCTGCTCGAATTGGTGCGGCGCGACAATGGCTGGGTGAAGCTCTCGGGCAGCGATCGCGTCTCGAAAGCCGGTCCGCCGTTCCACGAAGCCATTCCCTACGCCCAGGCGCTGATCGCGGCGGCGCCCGATCGCGTGATCTGGGGCAGCGACTGGCCACATCCCGCCAATCTCTACGATCCGGAAGATGCGGACCTCGTCGATCTCATCCCGCTGATGGCGCCCGACGCAGCGCAGCAGCGGAAGATGCTGGTGGATAACCCGGCGCGGCTCGTCGGGTTTTAACAGCGGTCGCCGCTGTTTTTTTCTCGCCTCCCGCGGACTTGTTCCGCGGGTCCATGCGGCTCCTCTAACACCTGGATGGCCGGAACAAGTCCGGCCATGACGCAAAGGGGAGGAGGCGTGGGGCATTAGCGGGCATCAACCCGATCTTATGTACCGCACTGCCTGATCGCGGCCGAAGAGATAGAGCAAGGTCACCAGCGCTTTGCCACGCGGGCCCGCGAGGGTGGGGTCGCGGGTCATGATGAGCTGCACATCGTCGCGCGCGACGGCGAGCAGATCGCCATGGACGGCGAGATCGGCGAGCTTCATTTCCGGCATGCCGCTTTGCCGCGTGCCGAGCACTTCGCCGGCGCCGCGCAGGCGGAGATCTTCCTCGGCGATGTGGAAGCCGTCATCGCTTTCGCGCAGGATCGTGAGCCGCGCTTTCGCGGTCTCGCCGAGCGGCGGCGTGTAGAGCAAGAGGCAGCTCGACGCCTTGTCGCTGCGACCGATGCGGCCGCGGAGCTGGTGAAGCTGCGCCAAGCCGAAACGCTCGGCATGTTCGATCACCATCACCGTCGCCTCGGGCACGTCGACGCCGACCTCGACGACCGTGGTCGCGACGAGGAGATCGATGCCGGTGCCGGCGAATTGCTCCATGACGCGGTCGCGCTCGTCGCCTTTCATCTGCCCGTGGACCAGCCCGACGCGCGCGCCGAAGCGGTGCTTCAGCTCGTTGAACCGGTCGGTCGCGGCTTTCAAATCGATGAGCTCGGATTCCTCGACCAGCGGGCAGATCCAGTAAATCTTGGCGCCGCTCTTCAGAGCGCGCTCGACCGCCTCGACCACTTCGG
>DATMZZ010000257.1:0-8800 GCA_035573175.1 Allostellaceae bacterium | reverse complement strand
CACGCGTGCTCTCGGCATCAATCCGGTCAGCGCGAAGCTCTCGGCTTTCGCGGTCGGCGCGCTGCTCGCCGGTTTCGCCGGCGTGTTTTTCGCCACGCGCCAGGGTTTCGTGAGCCCCGAAAGTTTCAATTTCCAGGAATCGGCGACGGTGCTCGCCATCGTCGTGCTCGGCGGCATGGGCAGCCAGCTCGGCATCGCGGTCGCTGCGATCATTCTCGTCACCCTGCCTGAATTCGGGCGCGACTTCGCACAGTTTCGCATGCTGCTTTTCGGTGCCGCCATGGTCGGCATCATGATCTGGCGGCCGCGCGGGTTGTTCTCGATCCGCACACCATCGATCCGTCTCGGCGAGACGCAGTTGGGCGAGATGCGCAAATGAGCGATGGCGCGTTGTTGCAGGTCGACCAGCTCACCATGCGCTTCGGCGGCTTGGTGGCGATCGATCGCCTGAGCTTTGCCGCCGATCACGAGAAGATCACGGCAGTCATCGGCCCAAACGGCGCCGGCAAGACGACGGTGTTCAACTGCCTCACCGGCTTCTATCGCCCCACGAGCGGCAATCTGGCGCTGCGACGCAATGACAAAGAGCTGCGGCTCCAGCGCATGGATGGCTGGCGTATCGCGCGCGATGCCGGTATTGCGCGCACCTTCCAGAATATCCGGCTTTTTGCCGGCATGACGGTGCTCGAGAATCTCATCATCGCGCAGCACACCAAGCTCATGCGCGCCAGCGCGTGGAGCCTCGCCGGGCTTCTCGGCCTCGCGCGCTATCGCAGCGTGGAGAAGGAGGCGGTCGAGCATGCGCGCGAATGGCTCGACCGCATCGGCCTTACCGATCGCGCGGACCAGAACGCCGGGACCTTGCCCTATGGCGATCAGAGGCGGCTGGAGATCGCGCGCGCAATGTGCACCGGCCCCGTGCTGCTTTGCCTCGATGAGCCGGCGGCCGGCCTGAACCCGCATGAATCGCATGAGCTCAACCGGCTGCTGCTCTCGATCCGCGACCGCTATCGCATCGCGATCTTGCTGATCGAGCACGACATGAATGTCGTGATGGGCATTTCCGATCGTGTCGTCGTGCTCGATTACGGCAAGAAGATCGCCGATGGCACGCCCGCCGAGGTGCGGAGCGATCCGGCCGTGATCAAAGCTTATCTCGGCGAGCCCGAAGCATGAGCACGCTGCTCTCCATCGCCGGCGTGCATACGTTCTACGGCGCGATCGAGGCGTTGAAAGGCGTCGATCTATCGGTCGAGGAGGGCGAGATCGTCACCCTCATCGGCGCGAACGGCGCCGGCAAATCGACTTTGCTGATGACGATCTGCGGCAAGCCGCAAGCGGCGCAAGGCAGCGTTCGCTTCGCCGGCGACGACATCACGCATCTGGCGACCGACACGATCATCCGACGCGGCATCTCACATGCGCCCGAGGGGCGCCGCATCTTTCCGCGCATGACCGTGCTCGAGAATCTGCAGATGGGCGCTATCGTCGCCGATCCGCGCTATTTCGCCGAGGATCTGGAGCGCGTGCTGACGCTGTTCCCGATCCTCAAAACGCGTCAGGAGCAGCGCGGCGGCACGCTTTCGGGCGGCGAGCAGCAGATGCTCGCCATCGCGCGCGCGCTGATGAGCCGGCCGCGGCTCTTGCTGCTCGACGAGCCGTCGCTCGGTCTCGCGCCGCTGATCGTGAAGCAGATTTTCGACGTCATCCGCGCGATCAACCGCGAGCAGAAGATCACGGTGTTCCTGGTCGAGCAGAACGCACATCACGCGCTCCGTCTCGCGCATCGCGGTTATGTCATGCAGACCGGCCACATCACGCTGACCGGCACAGGCCAGGAATTACTCGCAGACGAACACGTCCGCGCGGCCTATCTCGAAGGCGGCGGCGTGACCGCTTAAGCGGCTTCCGCCGCCGGCACCAGCCCGACGCGGCGGGCGCGGCGCAGCAGCGCCCAAACGGGTAAAGAAGAACTGCCAGTAATTCTGCGCGAGGCCGCAGCTGAAGGTCATCAGCGACCACAGCACCACGCCGATGCCGATGATTCGCCGCCGCGACATGCGATCGACGAGGTAGCCGGCGAGCACGCCGAGGATCGCGAAAGGTGCGGCGAAGGAGAGGCCGGGCAGCAAGCCCATCTGCGTGTCGGTCGCGCCGATATCCTGCTTGATCGGCCCGACCAACAGGGTGATCGAGCTGCTGTCGATCTGCGCATAGATGAAGAGCACCGTCAGCGCGCAGACCATGGCCCATTGCCGCCAGGTCACTTCCTGCTTGCTCATCGACGTTCCCTATTTCACGCTGGGCTGCCGCCGGCTGTGCCTTCACAAGTATGTCATGACAACAGATGGTAGACGAGGGCGGCACGGCCTCGCTTGGGCGGAAAGCCGCTTCGGTATATGATGCCAACCGTCAGCGCTCGATGATCCGCACGGGGAGGCGATCATGGCGGAGAAGGAACGGAAGGCTGCCGCACCCGGCGCCGCGAAACCGGCGGCTGACCCCGAATTGCCGCCGAGCCAGACCGTTATTCCGCCGAATTGGGCGCCGGATATGCTCGCCTATGCCGATGTCTCGCGCATGCTGTTCCGCATGCATCGCAATGTCGCGGCGCATATGGACGCGCATAAGCGCCTCGCCGAGCGTATGCAATCGGTGTTCGCGCATGAGCAGGCGATGGTGCTGGAACTGGCGCGGCTGATCGACCAAAGCATGACGGTCGCACAGCCCAAATCGAACGAGGAAAAGTCGCCGCTCGGCGGCGAGAGCATCGAGCGCATCTTCGACCACGCGCGCAACGCGATGCAGGAGACCGGGCGCATGCTGACCCAGATACAACTGGAATCGCTTGCGCTGCTGGAGCATTACATCAAGGATTCGACCGACGGGGCGACGCCGCCCTCCAACAAAGGAACTGACAAGAAATGAAGAAGCTTTTGGCATTTGCGCTGGCCTCGGCCGTCGGCTTTGCCGCCAATCTCGCGCGTGCCGATGACATCAAGATCGCGATCGCGGGACCAATCACCGGCTCCGACGCCGCGATCGGCGAGCAGATGCGCCGCGGCGGCGTCCAGGCGGTGCAGGACATCAACGCGCATGGCGGGCTGCTCGGCAAGAAGCTGACGCTGACGGTCGGCGACGACGCTTGCGATCCAAAGCAGGCAGTCGCAATCGCCAATAAATTCGCGGTGAGCGGCGTCGCTTTCGTCGCCGGGCATTATTGCTCGAGCACCTCGATCCCGGCCTCGGCGGTCTATGCCGATGCCGGTATCCTCGAGATCTCGCCGGCCTCGACCAATCCCGCCTATACCGACGATCCTTTCAAGAAGGGTTGGAACAACGTCTTCCGCGTCTGTGGCCGCGACGACGTGCAAGGCAAGGTCGCGGGCGATTACATCGCCGCGCATTTCAAGGGCAAGCCAGTCGCGATCATCGACGACAAGACGACTTACGGCGCCGGTCTCGCGAATGAGACGCGCAAGGCGCTTAAAGCGCACGGCATCAACGCGGCGATCAATGAATCGATCAACCAGGGCGATAAGGATTTCTCGGCCCTCGTCAGCCGCATGAAGCAGGCGAATATCGCCGTGATCTATTTCGGCGGCTACTACACGGAAGCCGGGCTTATCGTGCGTCAATCGCGCGACCAGGGCCTCAAGGCGCCGCTGATCGGCGGCGATGCGCTGGTGACGACGGAATACTGGACGATCACCGGCAAGGCCGGCGAGGGCACGCTGATGACCTTCTCGCCCGATCCGCGCAAGGTTGCCGCTGCGCAGCCGATCGTCGCCGAGTTCAAGAAGCAGAATTACGACCCGGAGGGCTATACGCTCTACACCTATGCCGCCGTGCAGATTTACACGCAGGCGGCAGCGCAGGCGAAATCGACCGATATCGACAAGGTGTCGAAAGTGATGCACAGCGCCCAATTCGACACGGTGCTCGGCAAGGTCGGCTTCGACGAGAAGGGCGACATCAAGGGCCCGGGCTACGTCATGTTCGAATGGCATGACGGCAAATACGAGCAGATCGGCGACGTGCTGCCGGGAACAGCAACAAAATGATGCGGCCAAAATGATGCGGAAGGAATGACGATGAAAGCCTTCGTGCGCTACCTCGCGGTCAACACGCCGCGGCCCGAAGCGATGGCCGATTACTACAAGAAGTATTTCGGCCTCAGCGAGGTGGTACGCTCGCCCGAAGGCGACATCGCGCTTTCCGACGGATGGTTCAAGCTCTGCCTGCTGGCGCAGTGGCCGGACGACGAGATCGCCGGCATGAGCCACTACGGCATCGCGGTCGACGATCTCGACGAGTTGCAGGCCCGGCTGAAGCAATTCGGCGGGCCTGCCGAGATCGGTCGCGACCGCGGCGGCGATTTCCACGGCGAATACTATGTGCTCGATCCGCATGGCATGCCGTGGTCGATCTCGACCAGCGAATTCGGCATGCGCGGCGGCGTGGCAAAGCCCTTCGGCGTGCCGCGCATCCGCCATGCCGAGCTCTCGGTCGGCGAGACCCATCGTCAGATGGAATGGATGATCGACGTCTTCGGCCTGCGCGAGATCAATTGCAGCAAGAAGATCCGCGACGCCGGCAGCAAATTCGCCATCCGCATGCTCGGCGACGGCATCATCAACGTCACCTTCCTGCCGTTCGATCACGTGCATCCGAAGGTGATGAGCGCGCGCCAGACCGAGCACAAATGGGCCGTGCAGCATTTCGGCTGGGTCGTGCCCGATATGATGGGGCTCTTGAAGCACTTGCCGGGCCAGCAGCTCGATATGGGCGGCGGCACCGGCAACATGGCCGAGTGGCAGGCGCACGATCCCGATCAGAACCGCTTCGATCTGTCGCAGAACAAGGGATTTGAGGTCGATTTCGACGTATGGGAACGCGGCGACGGGCCTGGCGGCCCGCCGGAGAGGATTCACATTCCGGCCTAAGGACCGGGAGCTATTCCGCGATCACGACGCCTTGGGCGGTATTGGAATGATATTCGCCGATGAAGGGATAACGCCCGGGCGAGAGCGGGTGTAGCCGCACAAGACCGCTGCGTCCGCCGGCGATCACCTTTTCGACGCCGAGCGCGTCGGAATCGAATTCCTCCGCGGTCGGATCCTGATTGTGCATATTGATGACCGCGGGCTGGCCGGCTTTGACGTGGATCTCGCTCGGCGTGAACTTGTGATCTTTCACCGTCAGATCGATCGGTGCGGGCATATCGGCGGCATAGGCCGGCGCGATACCGGCGTAGAGCAGACCGATGCTGAGGGGGACGGCGAGAAAAACATACTTCATTACGGTTTCACCAAAGCTGCCGCCCGGGCGGCGATGTTGCGATAGTCCGTGACTGAAGCGCGCGGTGTCGGCGAGGGCATGAGATCGCCGACAATGTATTGCGCTTTCGCCAGCACGGCTTTGAAGCGATCGAGCAGCGATTGCGATGCCGGATCGGTATGCGATGTGGCGAGGTCGTTCACCTGCTGCGCGACGTATTCGAGGAAACCGCGGCTGTCGTGATATTCGACCAGCGACGACACCTTGCCTCGTTGCAGGGATTCGCCGAACTCGCCGGACGCGGCATCGATCGTGTCGGAGCAGATCTGGATCATCTCCGGCACCGAGGCGCGGATGCTCGCGGGCGCCAATTCGCGCGCCTTGTGCAAGGTCGCGATCATCGCCTGATATTGCGCTTCGGTGTCCTTGCTCTTGGGATCGGCGGTCACCGCCGCCTCGAGCGCGATGAGCTGGCGATCGAAAGCGGGGAAATGATGCTTGTCGAGATAAGGCCCGACATCGTCATAAAGCTCGCGCACCGGATGGCCGAAATGCGGCACGGCGAGCGCGACCTGGTTTGCCTGCAAGAGCTCATGGCCGATGATGAGATGGCCATCCATCATGCCGAGGCGAAAGAGGAAGTCGGTGTCGTCGGCGTTCTGATCGGCTTCCGCATCCGCTTGCTGGATAAGGGTCGGCGAAGGACCGCGAGAGGGCGATGTGAAAGGCGCAGCCGTGGCCACGCCGGCCAGGGCCGTAACAGCAAGCAAACTCGTCAGAAGACGCATCATTTCGGCCTTTTAATTGCGAATGATTATTAATATCATTGCGAGAGCTGAAATTGCAATATCGAGCAAAGCCGGCCCTGATCGAACCAGAGGATGGGGCCGGTCGTTTTTTGGAGGGGTATTGGATGCCGGATGTTTATGGCTGGGGCTGGGTGCCGCATTTGCCCACGAGCCTGCTCGTCTGGCTTGCCACCAGCCCGCCGCGCCTCTGGGTCTACGGGCTGCGCTCGGTCCACGGCGTGTTTCGTTTCTTCCATCTCTTCGGCATGGCCGGCTTCCTCGGCATGCTGCTGCTCATCGAGGTGAAGCGGCTCGGTTTCTTTCGCGACGCCTCCATCCAAGACGCGCGTATCCCGATGCTGACGCTGATGAACACCGCGTTTGCCGTGACGCTTTTGTCCGGCATCGCGCTCTTCCTCTACGACCCGATCGGCGTCGGCCTCCATACGATGTTCTTGCCGAAGCTGCTGCTGATCACCCTCGGCCTGGTTCATGCCTATGGCATCGAGCGCATGGCGATCATGCGCCGCCCTGCGCTGCGTCGCGCCACCGCTTTGGTCGCGCTGGCGATCTGGACCTTGGTCATCGGTGCGTCGACCTGGAATGCGATGGAGCAGCCGTTCAATCCGGCGGACGTTCATCGTCACGATCCATCGCTGCGATAGACCGATGTCGGCACCTTCGACCGCTTCACTGATACGCCATCGGCCGTTTCAGCTTTATCTGAGCGGCCGCGCGCTTGCTGCATTCGCGTCGCAGATGGTCGGCGT
The DNA here is from genome assembly GCA_035573175.1 of Allostellaceae bacterium. Lineage (GTDB taxonomy): Bacteria > Pseudomonadota > Alphaproteobacteria > ATCC43930 > CGMCC-115725 > CAIKMD01. The sequence continues at coordinate 1,962 of DATMZZ010000257.1, read as the reverse complement.
CATCGTCGCCTGGCAGCTTTACGAACTGACCGACAGCGCGTTTCTGCTCGGCATGATCGGCCTCGTGCAATTCGTTCCGACGGCGTTGCTGATCTTCATCGCCGGGCATGCCGCCGACCGTTACGACCGCAAGCGCGTCGTGCAGCTTTGCCAGTTCGGCGAGGCGCTGGGCGCGGTTTTTCTTGCCTGGGGAAGCATTGGCGGCTGGCTGACGGTCGAAGAGATGTTCGCGGTCGTGCTGGTTTTCGGCATCGGGACCGCTTTTTCCAGCCCGGCCAGCGCTGCATTGATGACCGGTGTCAGTCCCGAAGGCATGCTCCAGAAAGCGACGGCGCTGGCGACCGGAACATTCGAGGTGGCGACGATCGCCGGACCGGCGCTCGGTGGCCTGGCCTATGGCATCTCCCCAGGTGCCGCCTACGTCGCGACCGCGGTGCTCTGGTTTTTCGGTGGGTTGCTGATGGGCGCCATCCAGTTGGAGCGCCCGGTCGCGGCCGAGCGACCCGCGCCGACACCCGGCGCGATCTTCGCGGGTTGGACTTTTGTCCGCCACAATCCCGCAATCCTCGGCGCGATCTCGCTCGATCTCTTCACCGTGCTGCTCGGCGGTGCGACGACGCTGCTGCCGATCTATGCGCGCGACATCCTCCACACCGATGCCTGGGGCATGGGCGTGCTGCGTGCGGCGCCGTCGGTCGGCGCGTTACTGATGACGGCGGTGCTGAGTTACTACACGATCCAGCGCAAGACCGGGATGCGGCTGTTCCAGGCCATCATCGTTTTCGGCCTGGCGACGCTGGTCTTTGCCGTCTCGCATCTGATGTGGTTGTCGTTTCTCGCGCTCGCCATTGCCGGCGCTGCCGATACGGTCAGCATGGTGATCCGCATCGCCCTGGTGCAGCTCGCGACGCCAGATGACATGCGCGGCCGCGTCGGTGCGGTGAATTTCCTCTTCGTCAACGCGTCCTATCAACTCGGCGGCTTCGAGAGCGGCGTCACCGCCGCGTTGTTGGGCGCCGTGCCGTCAGTGTTGATCGGCGGCGTCGGGACAATCGTAGTTGCGCTAATCTGGATGAAGCTGTTCCCGCCGCTGCGCGATCTCGACCGGCTCGAGTGATCAGCCGCCGGTGACGCGCGACCAGCGCCGAACAATCCTCGGGCAGGCGATTGCCACGCGTGGCCACGACCAGATCCGGCCGGACAATCGAGCGCACACTAAGCCGCGGCCCATTCGGCCGATTTCCCAACAAATTCAACGTCTGGGTCCAACCGCGAGGGATAGTAGGCTGCTAGCGGGGTGCCCCGACATCTGGTAGAGTCGCCGTTCTATTCTTAGCTTAGCGAGAGCATGCCCGACATCGTTGCCATCGCCGCGGATCACGGCGGTTATGAACTTAAAACCGCGCTGTTGCCGGAGTTGAAGGCGCTTGGTTTCGAGGTGCTCGATCTCGGCACCGACAGCACGGATTCCGTCGATTATCCGAATTTCGCCAATGCCGTGGCCGACGCGCTCGGCACCGGCCGCGCGCAGCGCGGCGTGCTGATCTGCGGTACGGGCATCGGTATGAGCATCGCCGCTAACCGGCATCGCTATATCCGCTGCGCCCTCGCGCATGACGTGACGACGGCGCAGCTTGCGCGTCAGCACAATGATGCGAACGTCCTCGCGCTCGGTGCCCGCGTGCTCGGCATCGAGATTGCGAAAGCTTGCGTCCGAACCTTCCTCAGCACCGATTTCGAAGGCGGCGGGCGTCACGCTCGCCGTGTTGCCCTTATTTCGTAAAGGTATCTCCGCCGATGGCTGCGCCCACAACCACGCTCTCCAACGCCGACCGCTTCTTCACCGCCTCGCTCGCCGATGTCGATCCCGAGCTCACCACGGCGATCGATAAGGAACTCGGCCGCCAGCGCAGCCAGATCGAGCTGATCGCGTCGGAGAACATCGTTTCGCGCGCGGTGCTT
>DATMZZ010000256.1:0-8580 GCA_035573175.1 Allostellaceae bacterium | reverse complement strand
ACGACGCAGACCAATGTGGCGGACCGCGAATATTTCACCCGCCTGCGCGACCATCCCGAGCTCAAAGCCTTTATCAGCCCACCGCTGGAAGGCGCTGACGGCAATACGATGATCTATGTCGGCAAGCGTCTTAACGCGCCGAATGGAGCTTTCATCGGCATCGTGCTCGCCGCCCTTCGCGCCCATTATTTCGAGGACCTCTACAGCAACTATCTCCGCGCCTTGCCGGGCGACGGCAAGTCGATGGCGTTGTGGCGCAGCGACGGCACCCTCCTCTCCCGCTCGCCGGCCGAGACCGACCCGATCGTCGATGCAACCTCGCCCGATCTGGCCCGACCGATGCCGAGCAACGGTCTGCTGAGCTATTGGACGGCCGCCCCGCATGACAACACGATCGGCATTGCACAACGCCGGCTGGACGACCTGCCGCTCACCATCGAGGTACGGCAATCCGCTTCGGCGATGCTCGCGCCCTGGAGCGGCCAGTTCCTCGCCACCGGCATCGGCGGCGGTGCGCTGCTGCTGCTGGTCGGCGCCGCCGTTTGGCTGCTGATGCGGCAGTTGCGGACGCAGGCGCTCATCATCGAAGAACGCGCCCGCGCCAATCGCGAAGCCGAGGCACGCGAGGATATCGAGCGCGCGCGGATGAAGGCCGAAGCCGCGATGCGCGACGCGCAGCAAAGCGAAGCGCGGTTCCGCGATATCGCCGAAGTCGGCAGCGACTGGATCTGGGAGACCGATGCAGCGCATCGCTTCACCTTGATCGCCGGTGCACGCCAGCCGAAGGTCAGCCTTATCGGCAAGACGCGCTGGGAGCAGGCCGGCCGCGATCCCGAGACCGACCCGTTCTGGCGCGAGCACAAAGCCGTGCTCGACGCGCATCAGCCGTTCCGCCAATTCCGCTTCGCCACGCAACTGCCGGCTGGACAATTCCATGTTTGCGTCAGCGGCAAGCCGATCTTCGCTGACGATGGCAGCTTCGTCGGCTATCGCGGCACGGTCAGCGACGAGACCGAGCTCGTCGAAACGCGCGAGCGCGCGATGCGCGCCGACTCGCTCTTGCACAACGCCATCGAGAGCATTGCCGAAGGCTTCGTCATCTATGATGCCGAAGACCGCTTCGTCATGTGCAACGAAGCCTATCGCACCATGTACAAGGAAAATGCCCGGTTCATGGTGCCCGGTACAAAATATGAAGACATCATGTGCGCCGCCGTGGCGACCGGACGCTACTCCGACGCGAAGGGACACGAAGAAGAATGGCTCGCCGCCTGGATGCACAAGCACCGCAATCCCGGCCCGCCGGAAGAGAGCCAACTGACTGACGGCCGTTGGGTGCTGCGCTCCGAGCGGCGCATGGGAGACGGCGGCATCGCCGGGCTGCGCATCGACATCACCGCGCTGAAGCAAGCCCAGGAAGCGCTGCGCGAAAATCAGGTCATGCTCAACCGCGCGCAGAGGCTATCGGGCACCGGCAGCGCGGTGCGGAACCTCAAGACCGACATGGTCGAGTGGTCCGACGAAATGTATCACATCTTCGGGCTCGAGCGCGGCGGCATTACTCCGGGGCCGGCGCAGTTCCGCACGTACATCCACCCTGAAGACCGCGATCAGGTGCCGAGTGCGCGCAAGATAGCCCTTGAAGGCCAGGACGCAGCTCCGGTCCATTTCCGTATCGTAAGGCCCGACGGAGACATCCGCTGGGTTTATCGCGAGATCGAACTCGTGCGCGACGCTGCCGGGGAGCTGACGAGCGTACTCACCACGTATAAGGACGCCACCGACAAGCACGAAGCCGATATGCGGCAACGCGAGCTCGAGGTCCTGCTGCACGATGCGATCGAGAGTATCTCCGAAGGCTTCGTCATCTACGACAAGGACGATCGCCTCGTGATCTGCAACGAGGGCTATCGCCGGATCTATTCCGAGATCGCCGACATCATCGCGCCGGGTGTTCATTTCGCCGATATATTACGCGCGCAGCTCGCGCGCGGGCATCGGCCCGAGGTGAAAGGCCGCGAAGAGAAATGGATCGCCGACATGATTCGCCGGCGGCGCTCGTCACACGAGCCGCACGAAGTCCAAATGCGCGGTGGCCGCTGGATCCTGGTTTTCGAGCGTCCGATGTCGAACGGTGGGCTCGCCGGATTGCGCATCGACATCACCGAGCTGAAGCGCGTGCAGCAATCGCTGCGCGACAGCCAGCAGCGGCTCGATCGTACCCAGCGCATCGCGCATATCGGTACGGTCGAGCGCGATTTGCGCACCAACAACGTGGTGTGGTCGGACGAGACCTATCGCATCTTCGGCGTCGATCCCGCGACCTATACGCCGAGCGCCGATAATTTTTCCGGTTTCGTGCATCCCGAAGACCGGTCGTTGGTGCTCGACGTACGGGGCCGCCGCCATTACGAGCACGCCAATAGCAGCCTAAGATTCCGCATCATGCGGCCGAGCGGCGAGACCCGCGTGATCCTGTCGCAAGCCGATGTCACTTATGACGATGCCGGGCAGCCGCTCTATATCTCGATCGCGCTGATGGACATCACCGAGAAGGAGCAGGCGAGTCAGCGGCAGATCGAGCTCGAAATGCAGCTACGCCATTCCGAGAAGCTGACCGCGCTTGGGACACTGGCCGGCGGCATCGCCCATGACCTCAACAACACGCTGGTGCCGATCCAGGCACTCTCGAAGCTGGTGATGCGGGAATTCCCGGCCGACGCGCCATCCCGTGGCGATCTCGAGACCATCCACCAGGCCAGCATTCAGGCGCGCGATCTCGTGCGTCAGATCCTGGCTTTCAGCCGCAAGCAGGAACTGCTCAACGAACCGACCGATATCGCGGCGCGCCTGCGTGAGGCGCTGCAGATGTTGCGCGCCAGCGTGCCGAGCACGATCGAGATCGTCGAGCGCATCACGCCGATCGAATTGATCCTCGCCGACGGCACGCAGCTCCAGCAGGTCATCGTCAATCTCGTCGCCAACAGCGCGCATGCGATCGGCGACGATTATGGACGCGTGACGGTGACGCTCGACGAAGTTCCGGGCGAGCCCGGCGCGGCGCGCCTCGTGCGCATCAGCGTCGCCGACAATGGCCGTGGCATGAGCCCCGATATCATGCATCGCATGTTCGAGCCCTTCTTCACCACCAAATCGGTGGGCGAAGGCACGGGCCTCGGCCTTTCGGTCGTGCACGGCATCGTGACCAGCCATGGCGGGACGATCGACGTGAAGAGCACGCCCGGCCAGGGAACGGAATTCATCATCCTGCTGCCGGCGAAGCCGGTTGATGAAAGCAGCGCGATCGCCGCCGTGGCGTGAAGAGGTATTGGCGTAACGGGTGTTTAGGTGGGAATGAATTTCGCCATGAAGAAGATATTGGTCATCGAGGATAACGCGATCGTCCGCAACACGGTGAAGCGGATCCTGCAAATCGCGGGCTACACCGTGGTCACGGCGAATGACGGGCTGGAGGGCGTCAACTTATTCCGCAAGGAGCTGCCTGATCTCGTGATCTCGGACATCATCATGCCGCAGCAGGAAGGCATCGGCACGATCCGCCAGATCCTGGCCGAATTCCCGGGCACGAAGATCATCGCGATCTCGGGCGGCGGCCGCATCGGTAACACCGATTTCCTCCAGATCGCGCGCAAGATGGGGGCGGTCGACGCGCTGCCGAAACCTTTCGATCCGGACGATCTGCTCGGCCTGATCACCAACTGCCTCAAGGCCGCCTAAACGACGCTCACCGCGTGGCCGCCATCGACCGGCAGCACCACGCCATTGAGGTAGGCGCCGGCGGGCGAGGCCAACAGCAGCAGCGCGCCGTCGAGATCGTCAGGCGCGCCGACGCGGCCGGCCGGAATGCGCGATATCAGCGCCTTGCCGGTGTTGCTGCGTAGAAAATCGCGGTTCATATCGGTCTCGACATAGCCGGGCGCGATCGCGTTGACGGTGATGCCGAAGCGGCCGAGCTCGACCGCCATGGTACGCGTCAGATGATCGAGCCCCGCCTTCGCCGCGGCATAGCTCGGCACGCTGCGGGTGGTGCGCAGCGCTAAGAGCGACGAGATATTGATGATGCGTCCGGCGCGCTTCAGCTCGAGCCAGCGCGAAGCGAGCTCGCGCGACATCAGCCACGCGCCTTTGAGATTGGTGTCGAGCACGCGATCCCAATCCTCCTCGCTATGCTCGAGCAGCGGCTTCGACACCGCGATGCCGGCATTATTCACGAGGATATCGATCGGCCCGAGCGCCTGCTCGACCGCGGCGACACAGGCTGTGATGCTCTTGCCGTTGGTCACATCGAGCGGCATCGCCACCGCGCGACCGCCGGCGCTCTCGATCTCGGTTTTCACCTCAGCCACCAATTTCTCGTCGCGCGCCGCGAGTGCGACCGCCGCACCGGCGTGCGCCAAGACGCCGGCGAAATGCCGGCCCAACCCGCGCGAGGCGCCGGTCACCAGCGCGATGCGTCCGTCCAAGGTGAAATCCGCCATGCGCGCATCCTACGCGGCGCCCAAGCGATGCGCTATACAGGGCCGATGCGCTATACTGGCACCATGCAGATCGACATCATCTCCGACGTCGTTTGTCCCTGGTGCTTCATCGGCAAGCGCCGGCTCGAGAAGGCGCTCGTGATGCGGCCCGAGATCGAGGCCGAGATCACCTGGCGGCCGTTCCAGCTCAACCCCGACATGCCGGCCGAAGGCATGGCGCGCGCCGATTACATCGCGACCAAATTCGGCGATAGCGGCCATTCGCGCCGCATCCATCAGACCATCGCCGAGGCCGGCGCGACGGTCGGCATCGATTTCGCTTTCGATAAGATCAAGCGCAGCCCCAATACGCGCAACGCTCATCGCCTCATCCGCTACGCCAGCAAGCAAGGCGTCGGCACCGATGTGGTGACGCGGCTCTTCGAAGGCTATTTCCTGCAAGGCCGCGATGTCGGCGATCTCGCCGCCCTCGCCAAGATCGCCGCCGAAGCCGGCTTGGACGAGCGCGAGGCCCGCGCCTTCCTCGCGGGCGATGCCGAGCGCGACGAGATCGTCTCCGAAGACCGCAACGCCCGCCGCCTCGGCGTCAACGCCGTCCCCTGCTTCATCTTCGCCGCCCAATACGCGATCTCCGGCGCGCAGGAACCGGAATTCTTCCTGCCAGTGTTTGATCTGGTGCTGAACGGCCCACCTGCTCAGACGACAAGTTAGAAAAGGCCACAAAGAAAGTCCTCGTCCCGAGCGAAGTCGAGGGATGCACGATAGGAATGCAACGAACCTTGGGCGCCTACCTCTACATCCTCGAATGCCGCAACGGCGCCTACTACGTCGGCACGACACGCGGGTCGCTGGAAACACGCGTATCACAGCACAATGAGGGAACGTTCGGCGGATACACAGCCGGTCTGCGTCCGGTAAAGCTCGTCTTCGCCGAAGAATTCGATCGCATCACCGACGCGATCGCGGCCGAGCGGCAGATCAAGAATTGGAACCGCGCGAAGAAAGAGGCGCTGATCCGCCGCGATTTCACAAAGCTAAAAGAGCTCGCGAAAGGGCGAACCTAGCATCCCTCGACTTCGCTCGGGACGAGGAAGATTTGTGCGTGGCATTGTCGGCCGGTCACTTCGCCCTCGCCATCGCCGCAGCAACAGGTGCCGGCGCAGCCGCGATGCGGGCCAGATGCCCGAGAATCCCGGTCACGCCTTTGAGGCGTTCACGCGTGTCTTCCCAATTGCGCATGATGACGAGCTTCTGGTCCGGCCGCATTTTCGCGGTCGCGGCGTTCTGCTGGAGGAAGTCGACGAGACCGGCGGGATTGGCGAAGCGGTTGCCGCGGAAGGTGAGCGAGGCGCCCTTCTCGCCCGCATCGACCTTCTCGACGCCGGCGTCGCGGCAGAACCGCTTGATCGCGATGATGTCGAGCAGATTGTCGACCTCGGGCGGCAGCGGCCCGAAGCGATCGACCAGCTCGGCGGCGAAAGCATCGATCTCGCGCCGGTCGACGAGTTGGGCGACGCGGCGGTAGAGGCCGAGGCGCACCGGGAGATCGGCAACGTAGGTCTCGGGAATGAGCACCGGCGTGCCGATGGTGATCTGCGGCGTCCACTCGTCTTTTGCCTCGCCGACCGTCGGATCGCCGCTTCGTGCCGCCGCCACCGCCTCTTCCAGCATGTGCTGATAGAGCTCGATGCCGACTTCGCGCACATGGCCCGATTGCTCCTGGCCGAGGAGATTGCCGGCGCCGCGGATGTCGAGATCGTGGCTCGCCAGGGTGAAGCCGGCGCCGAGCGTGTCGAGCGTCTGCATCACCTCGAGCCGGCGCTGCGCGGTTTCAGTCAGCATTTTACCGGCAGGCAAGGTGAGATAGGCATAGCCGCGGAGCTTGCTGCGGCCGATGCGGCCGCGGAGCTGATAGAGCTGCGCCAGGCCGAACATATCCGAGCGATGGACGATCATCGTATTCGCGCTCGGAATGTCGAGACCGCTCTCGATGATGTTGGTCGAGAGCAGCACATCGAATTCACGCGCATCGAAAGCGGTCATCACCTCTTCCAGGCGCGTCGGCGCCATCTGGCCATGCGCGACGATGATCTTTGCTTCCGGCACCAGCGCCTTGAGCTGCGCCTGTACCTCGTCGAGATCCTGGATGCGCGGCGCGACGTAGAAGCACTGCCCGCCGCGATGCAGCTCGCGCAGCACTGCTTCGCGCACCACCACCGGATCGTAAGGCAGCACGAAAGTGCGCACGGCGAGCCGGTCGACCGGCGGCGTCGCGATGACGCTCATCTCGCGCACGCCGGCGAGCGCCAATTGCAAAGTGCGCGGGATCGGCGTCGCGGTCAGCGTCAGCACATGGACATTCGCCTTGAGCTGCTTCAGCCGCTCTTTCTGCGTCACGCCGAAATGCTGCTCCTCGTCGATGATGAGGAGGCCGAGATGCTTGAAGGCCATGCCCTTCGCCAGGAGCGAATGCGTGCCGACGACGATATCGATCTTGCCTTCGGCGAGATCCTTCTTGGTCTGCGCCGCCTGCTTCGCGTTGACGAGGCGCGAGAGCTGCTCAACCTTCAGCGGCAGGCCGGCGAAGCGCGTCTGGAAGGTGCGGAAATGCTGGCGCGCGAGCAAGGTCGTCGGCACGACGACCGCGACCTGCGTGCCGCTCATCGCCGCGACGAACGCCGCGCGCAGCGCAACCTCGGTCTTGCCGAAGCCGACATCGCCGCAGATGAGGCGGTCCATCGGCTTGCTCGAGGACAGGTCGTTGAAGCTGTCGAGGATCGCCTTGTCCTGATCCTCGGTCTCGGGGAATGGGAAGCGCGCGGCGAATTCCTCGTAAGCGCCTTCCTGCGCCGCCATCGGCTCGCCTTCCTTGAGCTGGCGCTGCGCCGCGATGGCGATGAGCTCGTCGGCGATATCCTTGATGCGCTTCTTGACGCGCGATTTGCGCGACTGCCACGACATCGCACCGAGCTTGTCGAGCGGAACATTCGCGTCCTCAGTGCCGTAGCGCGTCAGCACCTCGATATTCTCGACCGGCACGAAGAGCTTGTCGTCGCCGGAATAGATCACGCGCAAACAGTCATGCGGCGCGCCGCCGACGTCGAGCGTCGCGAGCCCGTCATAACGGCCGATGCCGTGTTCGGCATGCACGACGAGATCGCCCGGCTGCAGGGTCGCGACCTCGGCGACGAACTGGTCGTAATTGGCGCGGCGCCGCGGCGGCCGCGACAGGCGCTCGCCGAGCATGTCCTGCTCGGTGACGAGCACCGTGTCCCCGAAGCGGAAGCCATGCTCGATCGCCAGCACCGCGAGGCCGATTGCCGTCGGCGACAAGCGGCAGAAATCTTCCCAGCACGGCACCGACAGCGTCTCGCCCGCACCATGCTCCTTGAGCAGCGTGCCCAAGCGCTCGCCCGAGCCGGCGCTATAGGCCGCGATCAGCACGCGCTTGCCGGCGGCGATCTCGTCCTTCAATTGCGATTGCACGATATCGAAGAGATTGCGCGACGGATCGGCGCGCGCCGCCGAGAAATCCATCCCTGGCTTGGCGCCGCCATCGGCCGCATCACTGCCACCGCCGAAAGGCGAAAGCTGTACCACGGCGCGCGTGTTGAGGGTCTGGCCCCATTCCTTCGCATCGAGGAAGAGCTGTTTCGGCTCGACCGGGCGATAGACCACCGCGCCTTTGACCGCGCCGGTATCGCGCCGCGCGGCGTAGAAATCGCTGATCGATTCCAGCCGATCGCCGCGCACGCCATCGGATTGGTGATCGAGCGACACCGCCGCACCGGGCAGGTAATCGAAGATCGTCTCGAGGCTCTCATAGAACAGCGGCAGCCAATGCTCGACGCCGATATAGCGATGCCCGGCGCTGACCGCTTCGTAAAGCGGATCGTCGTTGACCGCGGTGCCGAATTGATCGCGATAGCGCGTGCGGAAACGGCTGATACTGTTCTCGTCGAGCAGCACTTCGCTGACCGGCTTGATGGCGAGCGCTTCGGCCGGACCAGTGGTGCGCTGGGAGAGCGCATCGAAGGTCCGGACGTTCTCGATCTCGTCGCCGAAGAAATCCAAGCGCAGC
>DATMZZ010000255.1:0-4828 GCA_035573175.1 Allostellaceae bacterium | reverse complement strand
CTCATCGGCATTTTCGGCGAGTCTATCGCCGCCGAGATGCATTGGAGCCGGCCGTTGGTCTATGGCGGCTTCTCGGCGGCGTTGGTGGTAATGGGCCTCACCTCCCCGCTCACAGGCCGTTTCATCGATCGCTATGGCGGGCGGCGGGTCATGGTCGCGGGCTCGGTGCTGACCGCCCTCGGCTGCGCCGTGCTCGCTACTGCCACGAGCATTGCAATCTACTACACCGCCTGGCTCTGTCTCGGCTTTGCCATGCGGCTGACGCTTTACGAAGCAGCTTTCGCCAGCCTCGCACGCATTGGCGGGCCGCAGGCGCGACGGCCGATCGCCCAAGTGACGCTGTTCGGCGGCCTGGCCTCGACCACTTTCTGGCCGATCGGCCATACCTTGGCGAATGTTGGCGGCTGGCGCGCGGCGGTGCTGGTTTATGCGGGCTTCGCTCTGCTGACGATCCCGCTGCATCTCGCTGTGCCCGATACACGCTTCGATGCACGCGACCGCGCGACGCCCGACGCAGAGGCTGCACCGGCGCCCAAATTCCGGCGGCAGCAGCTCATCGCCGCGAGTCTTTATTCGACGATCGCGATCCTGGCGAGCTTTCTCAATTCCGGCATGTCGGCGCATATGATCCCGATCCTTGCCGGGCTCGGCCTCGCCGCGTCGATTTCGGTTTGGATCGCGACGCTGCGCGGCGTCGGTCAATCGCTCGCGCGGCTGACCGATGTGCTGTTCGGCGCCGGGCTGCACCCGCTGCAACTCAATCTGATCGCGGCGCTGATCCTGCCCGTCGCTTTCGCGATCGGCTTGCTCAGCGGGCACTCGGTGATCGCTGCCATCGCCTTCGCTTTCGGCTACGGCGCGGGCAATGGGATCGCGACCATCACGCGCGGCACGCTGCCGCTCGTGCTGTTCGATATCCGCAGCTATGGCGCGGTCACCGGCCGGCTGCTGGTGCCGAGCTTCCTGCTCGCCGCGCTCGCGCCGATGGGCTACGCGCTCGTCATCGAGCGCTTCGCCGAAACCGGCGCACTGGTTTTCTCATTGATCCTTGCCACGCTGTTGCTGGCCGCGTCGCTGGTGCTCAGCGCTCTTTTCCGACCGCGGGACTAATTCGCCGGCGCGGCGCGCGTTTCGTCGACGAAGCGCTCGGTATTGTCGTCGATCGCGCGATCGGCCCGGCCGCGTGTCTCATGGAGGTAAAGCGAGCGAGGATCGTTGCGGGCATTGATATGGGGCGGCGGCTCCATCTCATACCGCACCGGTCGGGCATGATCGGCGAGCAGCAGCGCCGGGTCATAGACGCTGTTGAACTTCCACAGCATCTTGATGAAATTCGTCTGGCCTCGAGCCAGCAAACGCGCCGCGAGACCGAGCGTATCGCGCAGCGCCGCCCAACCGAGATGCTTGCGGTTGAGCACCTGTTGCGTGCGCACGAGCTCGCCATAGAATTCCGGCAGCGGTAGCTTGGTCGGCAGCACGCAATGCTGGATATCGAACAAGCGATAGTCGAGCGATTGCAGCGGCCGCGTCTCGCTTTGCCAGATCTCGGTGCCCGGATAGGGCGTGTTGATGCTGAGATTGACGATTTCCGGCACCTCGAGGCACCACGCGCGCACCGCGGCGAAGCGGTCGTAATCCCAATCGGGATCGACGATGAGATTGATCGCGACATTGAGACCGAGCGAGCGCGCGAATTCCAGCGCTTCGAAATTCTGCCCGAGCGGCACGCGCTTGCGATAGGCCTTGAGCCCTGCCTCGTCGAGCGCTTCGAGGCCAAGAAATATGTATTCGAGACCGAGCGTGCGCCAGTAGCGGAAGACATCCTTGTTTCGCAGCAGCACATCGCCGCGCGTCTCAAGATAATATTGCTTCTTGATGCCGCTTTTCTCGATCGCCTCGCCGATCGCATAGCCGTGACGATCCTGGATGAAGGCGACGTCATCGACGATGAAGACGCCTGGCTCACAGATCGCGCGCAGATCCTCGACGATGTGCTCCGGATTGCGCAGCCGATAAGAGCGGCCATAGAAAGTCCAGGCGCTGCAGAACGTGCAATCCCACGGACAGCCGCGGGAGAATTCGATCGAGGCGCACGGATCAAGAATGCCGAGAAAATATTTGCGACGGTGGCGCAGGAGATCGCGTGCCGGCGCGAGTTCATCGAGACCCGCGAGCAGTTTCGGCCGCGGCCCCTCGCCTCTCAATGTCACCGCTCCGGGCATCTTCGCGACATCGCGGCCCGCCGCGATTGCCGCGAGCAGCGACGGCAGTCCAGCCTCGCCCTCGCCCTTCAGCACACAATCGATCGCACCTTCGGCATGGCGCAGGATCGTCCGCGCCGTGAAGGACGCGCTGTGGCCGCCGACCAAGACGAAGCAGTTGGGCAACAAGCGTTTCGCTTGCTTCGCGAGGTCGATGATCTCAGGAAGATTTGCAAGATAATTACCGGAGAAGGCGACGATATCCGGTCGCCAGGTGGTGAACTCGTGGATGAAGCGCTGCTGGCTGTCGGCCTGGAGATCGATCAGGCGCACGTCATGGCCGAGCTTGCGCGCGCAGGCAGCCACCAACTCGAGCCCCAAAGGCTCGAGCCGGAGAAACACCTTGGAATACATCAGCGCGCTAGGATGAACCGCGTAAAACTTCATCGCAATGGCACAGACACACGAACACAAGCATTCTAAGCCTGCTGCCGCGATGCGGTTGCGATTAAAGAGGTGTTAGACTTCTGGGCTAGCTGCGCTGCGCTTTTTTGAGGAGGTCGCGCAAGGCGACGAGTTCGCCGCGGATCTGTAACAGCTCGGCGCGCAGGTTCTCGGATTTGACGACGCGCGGTGTCGCGGCATTGGGCGGCGGCGCCCGCGGCGGATCGTCGTTTTTGAGCGCGCCTTCGCGCAGCAGCTTCTGCACACCCTTGATGGTGTAGCCCTGGTCATAGAGGCAATTGCGGATACGGCGCAACAGCACGACGTCGTCCGGGCGGTAGTAGCGGCGGCCGCCGGCGCGCTTCAGCGGCTTCACCTGCGGGAATTTCGATTCCCAGAAGCGGAGCACGTGTTGCGGCACTTCGAGCTCGTCCGCCACCTCACTGATAGTGCGGAATGCGTCGGCGGATTTGGGCGCGCGACGTGATGGCCGCGGTGAGGATGTATCGAACAAGTCGGGTACTCGGACCGTCATGAAGCGCCTGGATTCTTGCTCAGCGCGGCGTTGATGTGGTCCTTGAGGACATGCGAGGCACGGAACACCAAGACGCGCCGCGGATTGATCGGCACTTCCTGACCGGTCTTTGGATTGCGGCCGATACGACGGCCTTTCTTGCGCACAGCGAAACTGCCAAACGAGGATATCTTCACCATCTCGCCACGCGCGAGGGCTTCAGAAATCTCGTTGAGGACGGTTTCGACGAGTTCTGCAGACTCGTTACGTGACAACCCGACCTCCTGATACACGGCCTCGCTGAGCTGAGCCCGCGTAACCGTCTGCCCCGCCATGTACCGCCTCCCCCTTTGCCCAAAACATTAAACCGGGTAGGGAAAATTTGCAAATACAGAGAGTTGTGAGTTTTGTTGCGCGCGCTGGATGATTTACCAGCGCACCAAACTCGCCCCCCAAGTGAGACCACCGCCCATCGCCTCGAGCAACACCAGCTGACCGGGGCGAATTCGGCCTGCATTTGAGGCTTCTGCGAGCGCCAAAGGTACCGATGCCGCCGAAGTATTGGCGTGGCGATCGATGGTAACAACAACCTTGTCGCTGCTGAGACCGAGTTTTTTGCCCATCGCATCGATGATGCGGCGATTGGCCTGATGCGGCACCAGCCAATCGACATCGCGCGCCTGGAGACCATTCGCAGCGAGCGCTTCATCGACCACTTCGGCAAGGCGCAGCACCGCGTATTTGAAGACCTCTTTGCCTTCCATGCGCAGATGACCGGTCGTACCGGTGGTCGAGACGCCACCATCGACATAGAGCAGATCGTAACCGCTTCCATCGCTGTGAAGATGCGTCGACAGCACGCCGCGCTCCGACGGGCTGCCATTCGACGGCGCGCCGCGCAGCACCAAAGCCCCCGCCCCATCACCGAACAGCACGCAGGTGCCGCGATCCTTCCAGTCGAGGATGCGGGAAAAGGTCTCGGCGCCGATCACCAGCGCGGTCTTAGCCTGGCCGGTGCGCACGAAATTATCCGCTGTCGCCAGCGCATAGACGAAGCCGGTACACACTGCCTGCACATCAAAAGCCGCGCCCTGCTTGATGCCAAGCGCAGCCTGGACCCGCGCCGCGGTTGCAGGAAAAGTGTTGTCCGGCGTCGATGTCGCAAGAACGATAAGATCGACTTCTTCCGGCGCCACTCGCGCCGCGGCCAGGGCATTGCGCGCGGCGTGAAGCGCGAGGTCCGAGGTCTTTTCGCCTGGCGCCGCGACGTGACGCTGGCGAATGCCGGTACGCTGCACGATCCATTCGTCGGACGTGTCGATCGTCTTGGCGAGCTCGTCATTGGTGAGGACGCGTTCGGGCAAATAGCCCCCGCAACCGAGGATCTGCGAGCGAAACCCCATTTAGATTGCTGCCGTCTGCGGTTTTTCCGGCAAATCGGTCACCGCGCTCATGCGCGCGATGTCGTCGCGGATCTTATCGAGGAAGCCGTTGATCACCATGTCGGCGCCGACCGCGATTGCGCTGGCGAAGCCGAGTTCGTCGGTGCCGCCATGGCTTTTCACCGCGATTCCGTCGAGGCCGAGGAACACGGCGCCGTTGTAGCGCCGCACATCCAAGCGCTCGCGCAGTTTCTGCAGCGCCGGCTTGGCGAACACGTAACCGAGCT
>DATMZZ010000254.1:0-2138 GCA_035573175.1 Allostellaceae bacterium | reverse complement strand
AAATCACCAAGGTGGGAGTCCTCCTCGTCGCCGACGGGAGTCTCCAGCGACAACGGCTCCTTGGCGATCTTGAGCACCTTGCGCACCTTCTCGAACGGCATGCCGAGCTTCTCGGCCCACTCCTCGGGCGTGGGCTCGCGGCCGATCTCGTGCAGCATCTGGCGCGAGGTGCGAACCAGCTTGTTGATCGTCTCGATCATGTGCACCGGGATGCGGATGGTGCGCGCCTGATCGGCGATCGAGCGGGTGATCGCCTGGCGAATCCACCACGTCGCATAGGTCGAGAATTTGTAGCCGCGGCGGTACTCGAATTTATCGACCGCCTTCATCAGCCCGATATTGCCTTCCTGGATCAGGTCGAGGAATTGCAGGCCGCGATTGGTGTATTTCTTGGCGATCGAGATGACGAGGCGGAGATTGGCCTCGACCATCTCTTTCTTGGCGCGGCCGGCTTCGCGCTCGCCGCGCTGCACGGTCTGCACGATGCGGCGGAATTCGACCGGTGGCACGCCTGCCTCGCCGGCGACGATGACGATCTCTCCCCGCAACGTCTTCACGTCGTTCGCATGTTTCGTCGCGAGACCCGACCAGCCTTTGCCATGGAGGCGCTTCACCTGCCCCAGCCAATCGGGCGCCAGCTCGAAGCCGATATGGTGGTTGAGGAAGTCCTGGCGCTTCACGCCGGCGGCTTCGGCAAGACGAAGCAGCTTACCTTCGGCGGTGACGAGGCGACGATTGAGGCCGTAGAGCTGATCGACGAGTTGCTCGATGCGCGCATTGTTGAGGCGCACCGTCTTCATCGCCTCGACGATCTGCGATTTGAGCTTGTCGTAATTGCGCTCGCTGCTCTTGCCCAACTCTTCGCCTTCGTTAAGCGATTTGAGCCGAGTATCTTGGCGCTTCTGGAGCTTCTTATAGAGAGCGGCGATCTCATCGAGGATCGCGACCACGCCAGGCTTCAGCTCCGCTTCCATCGCCGCAAGCGAGATCGCGTTCTCTTCGGCGTCGGCCTCCTCGCCATCGGCACCTTCGGGCGGCGTCTCGGCTTCGGCGCCGGCCGCTGCCTCGACGGCTTCCGGGTCCTCGCCATTCGCGACCGCGGCCTGCTTGGCCGCTTCCTCGGTCTCGAAGGCATTGTTGCCGTACGTCGCGTCGAGATCGACGATGTCGCGCAGCAGCATGCGGTTTTCGTTGAGCGCGTCGCGCCAGCCGATCAAGGCGCGCATGGTCAGCGGGCTTTCGCAGATGCCGCCGATCATCATCTCGCGGCCGGCCTCGATGCGCTTGGCGATCGCGATTTCGCCCTCGCGCGACAGGAGCTCGACCGAGCCCATCTCGCGCAGATACATGCGCACCGGGTCGTCGGTGCGGCCGATATCCTCGTCGTTGAGGTTGCCGCCGCTGCCTTCGCCGTCGCCTTCTTCTTCGCCCTCGTCCGCTTCCTCGCTCTCGACGACATTGACGCCGAGCTCGGAGAGCATCGTCATCGTGTCTTCGATTTGCTCGGAAGAGACTTGCTCGGGCGGCAGCGCCGCGTTCAGCTCATCATATGTGACATAGCCGCGCTCTTTGCCGCGCGCGATCATCTTCTTGATCGTCGCCGCAACTGCGTCGAGCAAAGGTGCTTCTGCCGCTTCTTCGCGACCCTCGGGAACGTCTGCCGTGCCCGCCGACTTGCTCGCCATTTCCGTCCCGCCCCGCAATACCGCTCAGCCAAGAACGAATGCCATGCCAAAGCAAGGCCCCGCCGTCACCTTTCGATTAAACTTTCACTGACCCTAGCATTCGCCGCAATCGATCCCCCCATCACCCCTCCGCAGCCCCCTCAGGCCGCGACGCCTTCGTTCCGCTCTACCGTCTCAAAGCGCATTGTCGCCCTCGTCCTTGTCTTCGAGCAAGGGCTGCATCCGCGTCCAGTTTTCGACGCTCATATCGCCGGCGAGATCCTGAGCCGCGTCGCGGATCTGCAAGCCGAGACGACGTTTCTCAAAACGACTTTTGGTATCCGCCCACCCCAGCCGGATAGTTTCGGCATCGGCCTCGAGCCGCGCGAAAGCGGCATGGTTAAGAACCTGTGCCGACAGCACACCATCGACCGTCTTGGCGAATCCGTCGTCTTTCAAGTGGCGAGTCAGCGT
>DATMZZ010000253.1:0-8298 GCA_035573175.1 Allostellaceae bacterium | reverse complement strand
ACAAGACGAATGAGTCGAACATGTTCGTCCCGCTCGGCGCGCAGGTAAAGGTCGAAGACCTCGTGCGCGGCATGATGATCCAGTCCGGCAACGACGCCTGTGTGGTGCTTGCCGAAGGCATTGCCGGCAGCACGGATGCTTTCGTCGATCTGATGAATCAGACGGCGCAGAAGCTCGGCCTCAAGGACAGCCATTTCGCGAATGTCGATGGTCTGCCCGATCCCCAGGAATATATGACCGCGCACGACATCGCGATGCTTGGCGCGCATCTGATTCATGACTTCCCCGAATATTACCACTACGATTCCGAAAAAGAGTTCACCTATAACGGCATCAAGCAAGGCAACCGCAATCCGCTCCTCTACAAGGACATCGGCGTCGATGGTCTCAAGACCGGCCATACCGATGAAGCCGGCTATGGCGTTGCCATCAGCGCGATCCGGAACGGACGCCGTATCGTCGAAGTCCTGGTCGGCATGAAGAGCATGAACCAGCGCTCGCAGGAAGCCGAGAAGCTGCTCGATTGGGCCTACCGCGAATGGGCCGATTACAAGCTCGTCAAAGCCGGCGACACGATCGACGACGCGCCGGTCTGGCTGGGTACCACCGCAACCGTGCCGGTGACCGTGAAATCGGATCTGCTCGTCAGCCTGCCGCGCAACGCGCGTTCCAGCATGAAGGTGAGCGTCGCTTACGATCACCCGGCACCGGCGCCGATCGAGCAGGGCGAGCAAGTCGGTACGCTGCAGGTCACCGCGAGCGATATGACACCGGTCCAGATACCGCTGGTCGCGGCGAAGCCGGTCGAGAAGGTGAGCGGATTGTCGCGCGCCGCGCTCGCCGCCGGGTATCTGCTTTTCGGGAAGAAAAACTGACGCGCGGAAAATTCATCACGCTCGAAGGCGGGGAGGGCGCGGGCAAGTCGACACAGCAGAAGCTGCTGGTCGCCGCTCTAACGCGCGCCGGGAAAGACGCGGTCGCGACGCGCGAGCCCGGCGGCGCCACAGGCGCGGATGAGATCCGCGCGCTGCTGCTTAATGGCGCGACCGAGCGCTGGGACCCGATCAGCGAGGCGCTGCTGATGGTCGCGGCACGACGTCGGCATCTGCTCGAGACGGTCTGGCCCGCGCTCGATGCCGGTAAATTCGTGGTCTCGGACCGTTTCGCGGATTCGACCATGGCGTATCAGGGCTATGGCGGCGGGCTCGACCGTGCGCGGCTCGCTGAGCTGCACCGTCTCATCGCCGAGGATTTCATGCCCGATCTCACGCTGATCTTCGATGTGCCGGTCGAGATCGGCCTGGCGCGCGCCGCCGCACGACGTGGTAGCGAAGCACGGTTCGAGGCGAAGGGGCGCGACTATCACGAACGGGTGCGCCAGGGTTTTCTCGCCATCGCCAAGGCAGAGCCAAAGCGCTGTGTCGTGATCGATGCGAGTCGCGACCTCGAAACCGTGAGCGCGGCGACTCTGCAGGCAATGCGCGATCGGCTTGCTATCCTGGCCTGAGCCATGGCCGAAGACGACGATATCGAGGTCGAGGAATCCGGCAGCGCTGAGGCGCCGGAAATCCCGCATCCGCGCGAGAACACGGCGCTGCTCGGTCATGAGGTCGCCGAGGCCAGCCTGCTCCAGGCCTTCAACAGCGGCCGGCTGCCGCATGCCTGGCTGATCACCGGGCCGCGCGGCATCGGCAAGGCGACGCTCGCCTATCGCTTCGCTCGCTTCCTCTTCGCCGAAGGCGCGGGCGGCGGGGGCGGGCTCTTCGCGGCGCCGGCGACCTCCCTCGCGGTCGCGCCAAGCCATCAGGCCTTCCGCCTCGTCGTCACGGGCGCGCATCCTGATCTGCTGGTCGTCGAGCGTGGCTACGACCCGCGGCGCAAGCGGCAGCGGCGCGAAATTGTCGCCGGCGACGCGCGTGCGGTCGGCGACTTTTTGCATTTGACCTCATCGCAAGGCGGCTGGCGCGTCGTGATCGTCGATGGCGCCGATACGATGAACCCGCACGCCGCCAACGGCCTTCTCAAGATCCTCGAGGAACCGCCGAAAAATACGGTTCTTTTGCTGGCGAGCGACAATCCGGCACGGCTGCTGCCGACGATCCGCTCGCGCTGCCGGACGCTGGCTCTGAAGCCACTGCAAGAACCGGTGATTGTCGAGCTTCTCCAACGCTTTCGGCCCGAGCTTTCGAGCGAGGAGAAAGCCGTACTGGCGCGGCTGGGCGAGGGCAGTATCGGCCGGGTGCTAGAGTTGGCGGCGGGCGACGGTATCGCAATTTATAGTTTTATAATCAACATATTGCAGCGCCTCCCGAATCTTGATCCTGAACTCCTGCACGGCTTTGCCGAGCGCATGGCACGGAGCGGCGCTGAGGACAGTTTTTCCCTCCTGACCGAGCTCTTACCCGCTGAACTTGCACGATTGGTCACCTCCGCCGCCCAGGGCAGCGCCATGCCCGCCGCCGAGGATCGGGCGCGGCGCAACCTCGCCGGGCGCCGCAGCCTTGATCAATGGGTGGCGGTATGGGAAAAGCTGACCAATCTCTTTGCCCAGGCGGAAGGCATCAACCTCGACCGCAAGCAGGTCGTGCTGAACGCCTTTTTTGCCCTTGAAGAAGCGGCGCGCTGAGCCGCCGCTCCCGGAGTTTTGCGATGGCCGCCGGCCGCTATTACCTGACCGCTGCGATCCCTTATGCCAATGGCGAGCCGCATATCGGCCACGCTTACGAGGTGATCGCCGTCGACGCCTTGGCGCGGTTCATGCGCCTCGACGGCTACGATGTCCGGTTCCAGACCGGCATGGACGAGCACGGCCAGAAGATCGAGCAGACCGCGCGCAAGCTCGGCATCACGCCGCAAGCGCTGGTCGACAAGGTCTCGGCCCAGTTCCGTGCGCTCTATAACGGCCTCGGCATCTCCTACGACGATTTCATCCGCACGACCGAGCCACGGCACAAGATCGGCGCGCAGGAATTCTGGCGCCGGATGTCGAAGGACGACATCTATCTCGGCAAATACAGCGGCTGGTACTCGGTCCGCGACGAGGCCTATTTCGACGAAAGCGAACTGACCCAAGGCGAGGGCGGCCAGAAGCTCGCGCCGTCGGGCGCGCCGGCCGAATGGGTGGAGGAGGAGAGCTATTTCTTTCGCCTCTCCGCCTATCAGGACCGGCTGCTGAAGCTCTACGAAGAGAATCCAGGCTTCATCCAGCCCGACAGCCGGCGCAACGAGATCGTCAGCTTCGTGAAATCGGGGCTGCGCGATCTTTCGATCTCGCGCACGACCTTCTCCTGGGGCGTGCCGGTGCCGGATGCGCCCAAGCATGTGATGTATGTCTGGGTCGACGCGCTCTCGAATTACATCACCGCGCTCGGCTATCCCGAAAGCGGCGGCGAGATGACGCGCTGGCCGGCCGACATCCACATCATCGGCAAGGACATCACGCGCTTCCACGCGATCTATTGGCCGGCCTTCCTGATGTCGGCGAAGCTCGCTTTGCCGAAACGCGTCTTCGGCCACGGCTTCATCTATAACCGCGGCGAGAAAATGTCGAAATCGGTCGGCAATGTCATCGCGCCGGAGGATCTGATCGCGACCTACGGGCTCGACCCGATCCGCTATTTCCTGCTGCGCGAGGTCGCTTTCGGCCAGGACGGCAACATCTCGCACGAAGCGCTCGTGCAGCGCATGAACAGCGATCTCGCCAACGGCCTCGGCAATCTGGCGCAGCGCGTGTTGAGCTTCATCAACAAGAACGCCGGCGCCGCCGTGCCGACGCCAAGCCTGTTGCTGCCCGCCGATGAAGCGTTGCTCAAAGCCGCGCAGGATCTATTGCCGGCGATGCGCAAGGAATATGCCGAGCAGGCCTTCCATCGCGCGCTCGATCTGATCTGGCAGGTGATCGCGGCGAGCGACCGTTATGTCGACGAATTCGCGCCTTGGACGCTGCGCAAGAGCGACCCGGCGCGGATGAACACGGTGCTCTACGTGCTGACGCAAGTGATCCGGCATCTCGCGACCTTGGTGCAGCCGGCGATGCCCGAATCCTCGGCCAAGCTGCTCGATCAGCTCGCCGTGCCGAAGGACAAGCGCGATTTCGCCAGCCTCGCGACGTTGCTCGCGCCAGGCACGCCGCTGCCGAAGCCCGAAGGCGTGTTCCCACGGTTCGTCGAGCCGGCGAACGCATGATTGCGAGGCGGACCGATTGTTCTTCGTCATTCCCGCGAAGGCAGGAATCCAGGGTTAGCGCCGTGGTGTATCCCTGGGTCCCCGCTCCTGAGCTTGTCGAAGGGCGCGGGGACGACGAATAAAATGGGTAATCGTTTGTGATGCTCGTCGACTCACACTGCCATCTCGATTTTGCGAAGGAAGAGGACCGCGCCGGGATCATTGCGCGCGCGCGCGGGGCAGGGGTGCGTACCCTGCTCACCATCTCGACCAAGCTGCATGAGTTTCCGGGCGTGCGCGCGATTGCCGAGAGCGATCCCGATATCTGGTGCTCAGTCGGCGTCCATCCGCATGAGGCCGAGGTCGAGCCGGTCGCGGCCGAGGCGCTGATCGCGCTGACGAAGCATCCGAAAGTCGTCGCCATCGGCGAGACCGGGCTCGATTTCTTTTACGAGCACAGCCCGCGCGAGCAGCAGGGCAGGTCTTTCGCTCGCATCTCGCCGCCGCGCGCGAGACCGGGCTGCCGGTCATCGTCCATACGCGCGACGCCGATCCCGAGACGATCGCGATCCTCGAGGAAGAGAAGCCGCAAGCCGGCGTCATCCATTGCTTCTCGACCGGCCGTGAATTGGCCGAGCGCGCCGTGGCGCTCGGCTTCTATATCTCGATCTCGGGCATCGCGACCTTCAAGAACGCGCAAGGCCTGCGCGACATCATCCACGATCTGCCGCTCGAGCGGCTGCTGGTCGAAACGGATGCGCCGTATCTGGCACCGGTGCCGATGCGCGGCAAGACGAATGAGCCGGCCTTCGTCGTCCATACGGCGGCGCTCGTCGCGCAGCTCAAGGGCGTGACGCAGGACGAGTTGGCACACGTCACAACCGAGAATTTCTTCCGGCTCTTCTCGAAGGCCCGACCGCCGATGGCGGCAGGCTAAAGGCGCGCAGGATGCGCATCACCATGCTCGGCTGCGGACCGTCCTGGGGTGTGCCGCGCATCGGCAATGATTGGGGCGCCTGCGATCCGAAAAATCCCAAGAACCGGCGCACGCGCTGCTCGCTGCTTGTCGAGGATGGCGGCCAGACCGTGCTCATCGATACGCCGCCCGATCTGCGGCAGCAGCTCCTCGCGGCGCAAGTCCGGCGCATCGATGCCGTGTTGTTCACGCATGCGCATGCCGATCACAGCCACGGCATCGACGATTTGCGTTCGGTCAACCGCATGATCGGCAAGCCGCTGCCGATCTACGCCGATGCGCACAGCATGGACGAGCTGAAGGCGCGCTTCCGTTATATTTTCGCGCCTGTCGACGAAGGCGCTCGCACGGCGTTCTACAAGCCCGCCGTCGAACCCCATGAGGTCAGCGGGCCATTCACGGCTGCCGGTATGGACATCGTGCCGTTCGTGCAGGACCACGGCTTTTCGCAAACCCTCGGCTTTCGCTTCGGCCGATTCGCGTATTCGACGGATGTGATCCGGCTGGACGACGCGGCATTCGCGGCGCTCGCCGGGATCGAGGTCTGGGTCGTGGACTGTATCCGCGAGCGGGAGCATGTGACGCACAGCCATGTCGCGCAGACGCTCGAATGGATCGAGCGCGTGAAGCCGCGCCGCGCGATCCTGACTCATATGGACGAGACCCTGGACTACGAGACGATGCGCCGGGAGTTGCCGGAGGGCATCGAGCCGGGTTTTGACGGGCTGGTGGTGGAGCTTTGATCCCATGAATTGTGCACAGACCGCAATTTCCATTATTTCCCATAATATACATTATGCGATATACGCATCATCGCGGATGACCACCGATCTATCCCCAACCCTTCGGAAGCGCCGTATTTTCGGGCCTTTCTCGTCGGTGCAGCTGTGAGCGGCTCGCCTCAGCTCCAGCGCCTCCTCGGCATCATGGCGCGGCTACGCGACCCCGCATCGGGCTGTCCTTGGGATGTGGCGCAGAGCTTCAAGACCATCGCGCCATACACGATCGAAGAAGCCTACGAGGTCGCCGAAGCCGCCGAGGTCGATGACGTACCGGCGCTCAAGGAAGAACTCGGCGACCTGCTCCTTCAGGTCGTCTTCCATTCGCGCATGGCCGAGGAAGCCGGCCGCTTCGCCTTCGATGACGTCGCCCGGGCGATCAGCGACAAGATGGTGACACGGCATCCCCATGTCTTCGCCGAAGCCGAGATCGCGGACGCGGCATCCCAGACCGTCGCCTGGGAGGAATTGAAGGCGAAGGAGCGAGCGGCCAAGGGGGCGGCGAGCGCGCTGGACGGGGTCGGGCCGGGGCTGCCCGCCCTCACCCGCGCCGCCAAGCTGCAACGCCGCGCTGCCCGTGTCGGCTTCGACTGGCCGGCGGTCGAGCCGGTCTTCGAGAAGATCGAGGAAGAGATCGGCGAGCTGCGCAACGCGATGAATGAAAGTGCCGATCGGATCGAGGACGAACTCGGCGATCTGCTCTTCGCCGTCGTCAATCTCGCACGCAAGCTCGAGCACGATCCGGAACAGGCGTTGCGCCGCGCCTGTCGCAAATTCGAGCGCCGCTTCCGACGCGTCGAGACGCTGCTTGCCGAAGACGGCAAGCAGCCCGGCAGCGCCGATCTCGACGAGATGGAAGCGAAATGGCAGTGGGCGAAGCGCGAGGAGATTAAGGGAGAAAAACCCTAGCCGGCGGCGCTAACCTCCTCCCGTCGCGGCCGAAGCAATCGGCCGGCAACACACCGGGAGGAGATCATGAAGAAGCGTGGTTCCCCGACTGATTCTGGTATTTCGGATTCCGGTATCTCGCGGCGCGGGCTGATCCAGGCGAGCGCCATCGTTGCGGCGAGTGTCGCCGCTCCTGCTATGCCGCGCGCGGCCGAGGCCGCCGAGAGTGGCATCGTTCATGCAGGCAATGCCAAGCCGAACGGCCGCATCCTCATCAAAGGCGCGACCATCATTACGATGGATGAGAAGCTCGGCGACATCGCCAAAGGCGATCTGCTGATCCAGGGTAAGAAGATCGCGGCTGTCGGCGGCGAGATCAAATCGGCCGGCGCGCAGGTGATCGACGGCACGAACGCGATCCTCATTCCTGGCTTCGTCGATTGCCATCGCCATTCCTGGGAAGGCCAGCTCCGCCGCATCAATCCTAATGCGGCGACCTTGGCCGCCTACTCCGCCGCGACGCATCAATCCTTCGCCAAGGCCTATCGGCCCGACGACATCTATGCCGGCAACCTCATCACCGCGCTTGGCTGCATCGATTCAGGCATCACCTGCGTTATCGACAATTCGCATAATTCGCGCAGCGGCGCGCATTCCGATGCGGCGATCAAGGCGCTGTTCGATAGCGGCATCCGCGGCGTCCATGCCGCCGGCCCGCCGCAAGCTGGCGAATGGGATCATCAGCTGCCGCAGGATCTGGCGCGGCTACAGAAGCAATTTTTCGCCTCGACCGACCAGCTCGTGACCTTGCGCATGTTCGCCGGGCCGGTGAAAGAGCAATGGGCCTATGCCCGCTCGCTCGGCCTCCGGATCACCATGGAATTCCAGGGCCCGGCCATGGGCAAGATCATGGATCAATTCGCCGAGGAGAAATTGCTCGGCCCCGACATCACCTTCAATCATTGCGGCAATCTGCCGGAGAGCACATGGCAGAACTTGAAGGCCGCCGGCGTCACCATCGACGTGTGTCCGCGCTCCGACTCGCAATACGGCCTCGGCGAGGGCTTTCCGGCCTATCAGCATGCGATCGATCACGGCATGAAGCCTGGCCTCAGCGTCGATAACGAGACCTCCTACTCCACCGACATGTTCATGGAGATGCGAACCGCCTTCCACATCCAGCGCGCCGTCGCGACCAATCGCAAGCTCAACGGCGATACCAACCCGCCAAAGCCCGTCTCGATGCGCGACGTGCTGACTTGCGCGACCGTCAATGGCGCGGTTTGCGCCGGCCTCGCCGACAAGATCGGCACGCTGGCGCCTGGCAAAGAAGCGGACATCGTCATGATCCGGACCGATGCGATCATTCTCTATCCGTCGAACAATGCCCTCGGTACCGTGGTCGCGGCCGCCGATCGCAGCAATGTCGATACGGTGATCATCGGCGGCGTCATCCGCAAGCAGCACGGCAAGCTGGTCGGTGTCGATATG
>DATMZZ010000252.1:0-5670 GCA_035573175.1 Allostellaceae bacterium | reverse complement strand
GATCAGGACCGGCGACAAGATCGAGGTCGCCTGCGCGCCGATCGGCACGCTCAGCGCCACCATCGCCGGCTAGGAGAAAGAGCAGATGCGGTTCGTGACTTTCGTACCGGCGCCAGGCATCGAGCGCTTCGGCCTCGTCCTCGCCAACGGCAATGTCATCGATATCGAAGGCGCTTGCGGCGCTTTGCTGGCGCGCGAATTCCCGCTCGATCGCGCGCTCGTCCTCGCTCATGCGATGGCGCCGCCCAATGCGCAGGATTTCATCGCGACCGGGCGCTTTGCGCTCGATGCCGCGCATCAGGCGCTGCTGTTCGCCGAGGAGCAAGGCGGTGCGATCAAAGGCCCGCGCGGTGAGAAGATCGTCTTCGCGGCGAGCGACGTGACCCTGCTCGCACCCGTGCCGCGGCCGCGCAAATTCATCGCCGCCGGCAAGAATTATTTCGAGCATCAGGACGAGATGGGGCGCCCGGCGGATTCGAAAGTGCCGCAGCTGCCGATCGCGCATGTGCAATTCGCCTCGACCGTCGTTCCGCCGAACGCCACGGTCGCCATCCCGCCCGAGACCAAGCATCTCGATTACGAGGTCGAGATCGCGGCAGTGATCGGTCGCCCGGCTTTCCGCGTCGCGAAGGAAAACGCGCTCGATTACGTCTTCGGCTACACCGTCTATAACGATCTCTCCGACCGCGACATGTATCGCGGCGAAGCGCGGAAAGGCGGCGGTGTCGGCTGCCTGGGCAAGAATTTCGCCGGCTTCTCGCCGCTCGGCCCCTATCTCGTCACGCCCGACGAGATCGGCGATCCGCAGCTTCTCGCGCTACAGAGCCGGGTCAACGGCAATATCCGCCAGAACTCGACGGCCCAGCGCATGATGTACAAGATCAATGAGCAGATCGCGCATTGGTCGGGCATCGGGCTCGAGCCCGGCGACATTCTCGGCACCGGCACGCCGGGCGGCGTCGCCGCCGGCCGCAAGCCCGATCAAGAGCAATGGTGGCTCAAATCCGGCGACGTCGTCGAAGTCGAGGTCGAGAAGCTCGGCACGCTCGTCACCCATATCGCCTGAAAAGCTAAATAGACTTAGCAAGGAGAAGAGACATGGACGCCAAGCAGCGCAAAGAGATCGAGCAGGAATGCAAAGACTTGGTGATCGCGATCACCCAACACGGCGATCACAAAGAGACGGAGAAATGCATCGCCCTCTTCGCCGAGGACGGCACCTGGCTGCGCGGCGGCAAGCCTTATAAGGGCCATGCCGAGATCCGCTCATCCTATAAGGCGTCGACCCAGGTCGTGCGCCACATCAATGGCGGCTGCCTGGTCAATGTGATCGACGACAGCCACGCCGAGAGCGTGACCTATTACATCGCGCTGCATCACGATCCGAAGGTCGAGAATCCGAAATTCCCGCTACCCTTCGATCCGCCCTTCAGCATGGGCGAATGGCACGACAAATTCGTGAAGACGGCACAAGGCTGGAAATTCGCCTCGCGCGAAACGAAGCGCCTGTTCGAGCGCCAAGGCGGGCACTAATGCCAACGCGGCCCCCTCACCCCAACCCTCTCCCCGCCGGGGAGAGGGAGGGACCCGGCGCGAAGCGACGGGAGGGTGAGGGGGTCATCGCCACGGCGTTGTTGGTAATCGCACTGCTTTTCTCATCCACCGCACACGCCGAGAAGACAAGTCTTTCCTACGTCACCTGGAATGCCGATTTCGGCTACATCATGGCCGCGATCGACAAGGGCTATTTCGCCGAGGAAGGCCTCGACGTCGATCTGACCTCCGCCGGCGGCGGTGTCGCCGTGCCGGCGGTGATCTCGGGCAATCTCGATTTCACCGGCTCGGGCTCCTCCGCGATCAGCGCGATCCTCAAAGGCGCGCATATGAAGGTCGTGATGGTCGGCCAGGACCGGCCCGGCTGGCAGCTCTGGTCGGTGAAGCCGGAGCTGAAGACTGTCGCCGATCTCAAAGGCCAACCAGTCGCGGTCATCAGCCGCGGCGATAGCGGCGAGATCGCGCTACGCTATCTCCTCAAGAAGCATGGATTGCCGCGCGATTATTTCGCCTTCACGCCGCTCGGCAATGGCACGGCGCGGCTGGCGGCGATTTCGAGCGGCTCGATCCCGGCCGGTATCATGGTCTGGGGCGAGGTCGAGAAGCTGAAGACCTCGGGCGGGCTCGATCACGGGCATCTCATCAGCAATCTCACTCAAGAAGTGCAGATGCCCTTCAATGGTCTCGCAACCAGCGACAAGCTCATCGCCGAGAAGCCGGATCTCGTGCTGCGCATGGTGCGCGCGCTGCTGAAAGGCCAGACTTATATCCGCACCTATCGCGCGCAGGCGATCGCGATGATCGAACGCTTCGCCAAGACCGAGGAAAAAGACGCGGAATCGGATTACGATCACATCCAGGGCGGCATCGCGCGCGACGGCACGGTGCCCGCCAAGGTTCAGAGCGAGGAGATCGCGCTGCGCAGTGAGATGGTGGATGTTCCGCCGGCAAAACAGATGAAGCCGGCGGAAATTTTCGATTTCGGTCCGGCGCGCAAAGCGCTCGCCGACCTCAACGCCAAGGGATGGAAGCCGAAGCCTTAAGGGGGTACGCCATGAAGAAATCCGAGAACGAATTGATGACGCGGATTGGCCCCGGCACGCCGGCGGGCAATATGCTGCGCCGCTATTGGTGGCCGGTGATACTTGCCGAGCATCTCGGCAAGGAGCCGAAAATCATCAAGCTGCTGAACGAGGAATTCGTGCTGTTCCGCGCCGGCAACGGCAAGCTCGGTCTCCTCGACAAGCATTGCTGCCACCGCAACGCCTCGCTCGAATACGGCCGCGTCGAGCAGGAAGGACTGCGCTGCTGCTATCACGGCTGGCTCTACGACACGCAGGGAAAATGCCTCGACCAGCCTTGCGAGCCTGCCTTCAGCGACTTCAAGGACAAGGTCCGGCAAGGCGCCTATGCGGTGCGCGAGGTCTCGGGCCTCATCTTCGCCTATATCGGGCCGAAACCCGTGCCGGAATTCCCGAATTACGATCTGCTCTTCGACGCGCAATGCCACAAAATCCTCAACGCGCGCGACATCTATGGCAACTGGCTGCAGCGCGTCGAGAACATGGTCGATTCCCTCCATGTCATGGCGCTTCATGCCAGCGTCTATCCGGAGCTCGCGATGGTGCGCCCGGATGTCTGCCAATGGATCGAGCGCGATTACGGCATCGAGATGTATCTCGAATATCCGAACGGCGTGCATGATCGCCATCACTATGTCTTCCCGGCGATCAATCGCGTGCAGGTCTGCCGCTCGGGCCAAGAGCCCTATCAATTCATGCAATGGGTGACGCCGCTCGACGACACCAAGGCGATCACCTTCCAGGTTTGGGGATCGGAGCGCGGCACGGCGCCCTACACCCTCACCACCGCGAAATACCAGGCGACCAAGCCCGGCGATTTCAAGCGCATCGAGGATGGGTGGTGGAATCTCTGGGATCGCGATCAGGACGACGCGGCGATCGAGAGCCAGGGCCTCATCACCAATCGCGAGAACGAGAATCTCGCGACCTCGGATCGCGGCATCGTCATGATGCGCAAGATGGCGAAGAAGGCGATCGAGGACGTGAAGAACGGCAAGGATCCGATCCACGTCATCCGCGGCGATAACCCGACCATCAAGCTCGAAGCCTTCAAATCGATCCTCGGCGACAAGAAAGGCGAGATCCGCAATCCCGAGCTCGGCAAGAAGCTGCAAGTGATCGAGCCGTTCGATCTCTAATCTCGCTTCGTCATTGCGAGCGAAGCGAAGCAATCCATGGATCGCCACGGCCACTGCGTAGCCTCGCGATGACGAGAAACAGGAGCAAAGACATGGCCAATCTTCCGCCTTTCGACAAAGCCGCCGCTGCGCAAGTCGCCGCCGAGATCCGCAAGCTCGGTCGCACCTTCAATCCCGAGGTGCTGAAGGCGACCTATGCGATCTACAAGCCGCTGCAAGAACGCGCGCCGAAAGACGGCGTCGAGATCGCACGCGATCTCGCCTACGGGCCCGATGCGCGGAACCGGCTCGATGTCTACATGCCGGCGGCGAAGCCGACGAAGGCGCCGGTCGTAGTCTATATCCATGGCGGCGGCTATATCGGCGGCGAGCGCAGCCCCCTGCCCGGCCTCATCTACGACAACGTGCCGACCTTCTTCGCGCGCAACGGCATGATCGGCGTCAACATGACCTATCGCCTGGCGCCACAGCACAAATGGCCGAGCGGCGCCGAGGATGTCGGCAAAGCTGTCGCCTGGCTGCATGAGAATGTCGCCAAATACGGCGGCGACCCGGCGCGCATCTTCATCATGGGGCAATCCGCCGGCGCCACCCATGCTGCAACATGGACCTTCGTCCCGCAGGTGCATGGCAGCGCCGGACCGCGCATCGCCGGCGCGTTGCTGCTCTCCGGCGTCTATGCCGCGCAGCACCCGCAATACAGCCCCGGCAAGCCGGCCGAGAACTCGATCGCCTATTACGGCGACGACGAGAGCAAATATACCTCGATGGCGCCGCTCTTCCACGTGAAGCCGGGCCATCCGCCGGTGATGATCTGCGTCACCGAATTCGATCCCTACCCGCTCGCCTGGCCGAGCGCGGCGCTCGCCGGCGAGCTGGCCAAATGCGACAAGAAGATGCCGTGGTTCGTCTTCAGCCGCGATCACAACCACGTATCGCCGGCGATGCAGATCAACTCCGCCGTCGATACGCTCGGCGCGGAGTTGCTGGCGTTTATCGAGAATCCGGCCTGAAAAACATCATCATTGCGAGCGAAGCGAAGCAATCCAGCAACCCGTTCACGCGCTCTTTGCGCGTGAACGGGTTGCTCCTCACATGAGGTCCTGGATTGCTTCGTCGCTATGCTCCTCGCAATGACGGGTGACGATCAGCGCCGCGCTTTCTTCTTCGCCTTCTTGGCTTTCGCTTTTGCTTTGCGTGCCGGCGCTTTCTTAGCCGCCTTCTGCTTCGCGACCTTCTTCGCGGCTTTCTTGGCGGCGGGCTTCGCGCGCGCCGCGCTGCTGCCCTTCGCCCAAAGCTGCTTTTCCGCGAGCCTTGCGCCCGCGACCATCGCCTCGAACTTGGCCCAGCAGATCTTCGGGTCCTTGACGCGCGGCCCCATGCCGCAATCCGTGCCGGCCATGACATTGTCGCGGCCGACGAGCTTGGCGTAGCGGATCAGGCGCTGCGCCACCAATTCCGGATTCTCGATGAAGTCGGTGCAATGGCCGACGACGCCGGGAATGAGCGCGGCACCATCCGGCACTTTCGCCTTCTCGAACACCGCCCATTCATGCTCATGCGCCGGATTGGATGCCTCGATCGAATATTCCGAGGCACAGACACTGAAGATGATATCGGCGATGTCCTTGAGCGGGATATCGTCCGAATGCGGGCCGTGGAAGCTGCCCCAGCAGACATGCAGCCGGATCTTCTCGCGCGGGAGACCGCGCAGCGCGTGGTTCAGCGCATTCGCGCGCAGCCGGGCATATTTGCGGTAATCCGCAACCGACATGTCGGGATACATCAGCCAGCCGTCGGGCAGGTCGGGATCGTCGATCTGCAAGCGGAAACCGGCATCGATGATCGCCTTGTATTCCTCGCGCATCGTATCGGCGACGGCTTCGACGAATTCC
>DATMZZ010000251.1:0-2828 GCA_035573175.1 Allostellaceae bacterium | reverse complement strand
CCGCGCCCAGGAATATGAGGCCAAGATCAATTCGGGCGATCCGGGCTCGATCGCCGAGGTGGTGCGTGACCTCTATCGCAACGCCAGCCAGCCCGAACAGTCCTATAGCGAACGCCAGATCTATCAGGCGGCGCTCGACCGGTTCGTGCGCGAATTCGCCGCCGTCGAGAAGATCGACGAGGATGCTGCGGTGAAGCGCGTCGAGCAGATCCTGAGCGCGGCGTAACCCGGCGGGCGCCGCGGCATTGGCCGCCATACCGCCCTGCGATTCCGAAATCTATGGCCGGTTGCAGCGCGCCCGGCGGGTCTGGGCGGTCGGCTCGATTCATGGCGATGCCCATCGCGTCGTCGCCTTGCATGCGCGCATGGCGTCGCGACTTAATCCCGGCGACCGGCTTGTCTATCTCGGCAATTACACCGGCTTCGGTCCCGCCTCCGCGGCGACGCTCGATGCGCTGATTCTGTTCCGCCGTCTCTTTCTTGCGCGCCGCAACGCCTTCATCGGCGACATCGCCTTTCTGCGCGGCAGCCAGGAAGAGATGTGGCAAAAGCTTCTCGAACTGCAATTCGCGCCCAATCCGCGCGAGGTCCTGCCCTGGATGCTCCAGCATGGCTTGGGCGCGACGCTCGACTCCTATGGCGTCGACGCGCGGCAAGGTCTTGTAGCGGCGCGCGATGGTGTGCTGTCGCTGACGCGCTGGACCGCCGGTCTGCGCGCCGCGATCGAAGCGCGGTCCGGCCACCGCCAGCTCATGACATCGCTGCGCCGCGCCGCTTTCACCGATGATGGCGGGCTGCTCTTTGTGCATGCCGGCGTCAATCCACAGAAGCCGCTCGACCTGCAAGGCGATACGTTCTGGTGGTGCGATCGCGATATCCTGCAGCTCGACGCGCCTTTTGCGGGCTATCAACGCGTGGTGCGCGGCGTCGATCATCAGCACAGCGGCATCGTCGAAGGACGTTATGCCGTGTCGATCGATGGCGGCAGCGGCTTCGGCGGGTCGCTGATGGCGGCGTGTTTCGCGCCCGACGGCAGCATCGTCGATCACATCGAAGCCTGAACAAACGCTGCCATGCGCCGCACGCTCCTGGCGCTGATCGTTTCTCTCATTGCGGCGTCGGCGCAGGCTGAGCCCGCTTTCACCGATGGCGGCGCGGTCGAGGTGGCGCGAATTGTCGATGGCGCGACGCTGGTGCTCAAAGACGAGCGTGTGCTGCGCCTCGTCGATATCGATGTGCCGCCGCGCGGCCTGCTTGCGGCGAAAGCGAAAGAGGCGCTCGCCGAGGTAATCGACGGCCAAGCGCTCACCGTGAAATTCGCCGGCAACACAACCGATCGCCACGGCCGTATGCTTGCCGAGCTTTATGCCGGCGATGTTTGGGTGCAGGGCGAGCTGCTGCGGCGCGGCTTCGCGCGCGTCGCCGGCACTGCCGATAATCGCATTGGCCTTGTCGAGATGCTGATGCTCGAGCGTCAGGCGCGGCGCTATCGCCGCGGGTTATGGGCCGATGCGAATTACGCGATCGTGCCCGCGGCGGAAGCAGGCCGTCATGCCGGCAGCTTCGCGCTCGTCACCGGCACCGTCGCGCATATCGTCAGCAATTCGAGCGGCACCCTGCTGGTCTTCGGCGCCGATCGGCATAGCGGTCTCGTTCTCACCCTCGTGCCTGATGTCGTGAAGCTCAGCCGCGCGAGCGGCCTCGATCCGGCAGCGCTCGCCGGCAAAACCGTGCTGACGCGCGGCTATATCGATGGCACGCGCCGCCCCACCATCGTCATCGCTTTCCCTGAGCAAATTGAAATATCGCGGCAAAAGAAAGCGGCCCCGAAATCGCTTTCGGGGTCGCGATAAGAACGAAAGACGGCTCGGCTATTCGGCGGGTTCGCCGCCTACCTCGTCCCAGATGCGCTTCAGATAGGTCTGCTTGAAGCCGAAGAGGCCCACCACCACGCCGATCGCCGCGATGCCGATCGGATAATAGAGACCGGCCAAGTTGACGGCGGGATAGGCAGCGGCGAGCGCCGTCGCGATGAAAGGCACGCCGCCACCGAACACGCCGTTGCCGATGTGATACGGCATCGACATCGAGCTGTAGCGGATCTTCGCCGGGAATATCTCGACGAGAAATGCCGCGATCGGTCCGTACACCATGGTGACGAGGATCACCATGTAGAAGACCAGGAGGCAAAGCAGCGTCGGGTTGTCTTTATAGGTCGTGAAGGCGTTGAACACCGGAATGTAGGTGAGCACCGCCAACAGGAAGCCGGCGATCATGATCGGCCGGCGTCCGATCCGGTCGCTGAGCGCGCCGAAGACGATGAAGAACGGCGCGCCGCACAGCAGCGCGATCATCAGGATCAGATAGACCTCGACGTAAGGCAGCTTCAGCACCGCCGTGAGATAAGTAAGCGCGTAGAACTGGCCCGTGTACCAGACGACGCCTTCGGGTGCGGTCGCGCCGAAAAGGGCGAGCAGCATCAGGCCGACATTGCTGCCGCTCTTATAGGTATCGAGTGCCGGATTGTGCGATACCTTGCCCTGATCCTTGAGCCGCGCATAAAGCGGCGATTCCTGCAACTGCAGCCGGATGTAGCCTGAGAGGATCACCAGCACGGCGGAGAGCAGGAACGGGAAGCGCCAGCCATAAGACAGGAAGGCTTCGTCGCCCATCCCAAGACGGAAAGCGAGGATCGCCAACAGCGCGAAGACGATGCCCATCGTCGCCGTGGTCTGGATCCAACTCGTATAGAAGCCGCGCCTGCCGTCGGGCGAATGCTCCGCGATGTACGTCGCGGCACCGCCATATTCGCCGCCGAGCGCGAGGCC
>DATMZZ010000250.1:0-4834 GCA_035573175.1 Allostellaceae bacterium | reverse complement strand
CGCAATACGCTGCGCAAAAAGGTGCGTGAACTCGACATCGATGTCGCTCGCGGCTTAAAATAAAGTCCATGAGCGAAGGGCGGGGGTTCGTGTTGTGGGCCGGGCGGGTCGGTCTCGGGCGTAAGCTCGCGCTCACGCTTGGCATTTTCGCCCTGCTTTCGGGATTCGCGACGCTCGCGGAGCTGCGCGGCGTCTGGCCGGGCGCCGGTGCGGCGCATCTCGATCAGCTCTTCCTACTGCTCAATTTCATTCTACTGCTGCCGCTGATTGCCATTCTCGCCTGGCGGCTGGTGCAACTCTGGACCGAGCGGCGCCGCGGCCTTGCCGGCTCGCGCCTCCATACGCGCCTCGTTGTGCTGTTCAGCCTGATCGCGGTGGTTCCGACGATCTTCGTCGCGTTCTTTTCCTATCTCCTCTTTAACTTCGGTGTGCAGGCTTGGTTCAGTGAGCCCGTCCATAACGCCGTGACTGGTTCGCTCGCCGTTGCCGAAGCCTATCTCCACGAGCACCAACAGACGATCCGCGCGGATGTCGTTGGCATGGCGAACGACCTCAACCGCGACGCCAATCTGCTTAGCCTCAACCCGGAACGCTTCAACCAAGTGGTCCGCGCACAAGCGGCGCTGCGCTCGCTGACCGAGGCGATCGTCTTCGATGGGCGGGGCCATCTGCTCGCGCGCACGGGGTTCAGCTTTGCACTCGAATTGCAGCCGGTGCCGGATTGGGCGCTCGCCTCGGCCCGTGCCGGCGACGTCGCGGTGATGACCAATGACAATGACGATCGCGTCCGCGCGCTGGTGCGGCTCGAGCGGTATGGCGACGTCTATCTTTACGCTGGCCGCTTCATCGATCCGAATGTCATCAATCACATGAAGCAGACCCAGAGCGCGGTCACCCAATACGAGCAGCTCGAGGGGCAGCGTTCGAATTACCAGAACGCGCTCTCGCTTGTCTTCTTCGCTGTCGGCTTGTTGCTGCTGACCGGCGCAGTCTGGGTCGGTCTCACTTTCGCAACCAGCATGGCGAAGCCCATTGCCTCGCTTGTCGCCGCGGCCGAGCGGGTGCGCGGCGGCGATCTCGCGGCACGCGTGCCTGCAGGCGATAGCGACGAAGAATTCTCCTCGCTGTCGCGCGCCTTCAACCGCATGACGCACCAGCTGCAGAGTCAACAGAGCGAGCTCATCGAAGCCAACCGTCAGCTCGATCAGCGGCGGCGTTTCACCGAGACCGTGCTGTCAGGCGTCTCCGCTGGCGTGATCGGTCTCGATCAGCAGGGCCGCATCAATCTGCCGAACCGCTCGGCCTCGTTGTTGCTCGCCACCGATCTCGATCAGCATATCGGCAAGGATCTGACCGAAGTCGTGCCCGAAATGGCCGGGCTGATCGAGGAGGCTGAGCGCCGCCCCGATCGGCTGGCGCAAGGTCAGATCCAGCTCGTGCGTTCGGGTCGCGCCCGTACTTTGCTCGTCCGGGTCGCCGCCGAGCGGCTCGAAGGCGAGGCGAAGGGCTATGTCGCGACCTTCGACGACATCACCGAGTTGCAGGCGGCGCAGCGCAAAGCGGCTTGGGCCGATGTCGCGCGGCGCATCGCGCATGAGATCAAGAACCCGCTGACGCCGATCCAGCTCTCTGCCGAGCGGCTCAAGCGGAAGTACTTGAAGGACATCGCCACCGATCGCGAGACCTTCACCGCCTGTACCGACACGATCATCCGCCATGTCGCCGATATCGGCCGCATGGTCGACGAGTTCTCGTCTTTCGCGCGGATGCCGGCGCCGGTACTGCGCGACGAGGACTTGAACGAAATCGTGCGCCAGGCCGCTTTCCTGCAGCGGGCGGCGACGCCGGAGATTCGCGTCGAAACCGAGCTGCCGAGCACGCCGACGCGAATCAATTGCGATTCGCGGCAGGTCGCTCAGGCGTTGGTCAATCTCTTGAAGAACGCGGCCGAATCGATTCTTTTGCGCGAAGGCGTGGTGCCGCCCGGCCAGATTACCGTGCGCCTCGGCTATGAGGGCGAGGACACCGTGCTATCGGTCGAAGACAATGGCCGCGGCCTGCCAGCCGAGGGCCGCGAGCGGTTGATCGAGCCCTATGTGACCACACATGCAAAAGGCACCGGTCTGGGGCTCGCTATCGTGAAGAAAATCATGGAAGATCACCACGGCGAGCTCGTCCTCGATGATCGGGACGGCGGCGGTGCGCGGGTGAAGCTGGTGTTCCATCCGCAAGAGGCAAAGAACGTTACGCCAAAACCGGTAGCTCAAGTGGAAGCCTAATTAATGGCGAACGAGATTCTGGTCGTCGACGACGAAGCCGATATCCGCGCTTTGATGTGCGGTATCCTCGGCGACGAAGGCTATGAGACGCGCCAGGCGGGCAACAGTACCGAGGCGCTGGCCGCGATCCGCTCGCGCCAGCCTTCGCTTGTCGTGCTCGATATCTGGCTGCAGGGCAGCGAGCTCGATGGGCTCGAGATCCTGAAGATCATCAAGCGCGAGCTGCCGCATATCCCGGTGGTGATGATCAGCGGCCACGGCAACATCGAAACCGCTGTCGCGGCGATCAAGATCGGCGCTTACGACTTCATCGAGAAGCCGTTCAAGTCCGACCGGCTGCTGATCATCGTCGAGCGCGCGATCGAGGCGGCGCGTCTGAAGCGCGAGAATGAAGAGCTGCGCCAGCGCACCGGCGGCGATGAGGACCTCATCGGCGAATCCCACGCCATGTCGCAGCTTCGCCAGCAGCTCGATCGTGTCGGCCCGACCAATAGCCGCGTGCTGATCACCGGCGCGCCCGGCACCGGCAAGGAAGTGGTGGCGCGGCTGCTTCATGCGGGCTCGCGCCGCGGCAAGGGGCCTTTCGTCGTGCTGAGCTGCGCGACGATGCGGCCGGAGCGTTTCGAAATCGAGCTGTTCGGCACCGATGCCGGTGCCGAAGGGCCTGACTCGCCGCGTAAAGTCGGCACCTTCGAGCAGGCGCATGGCGGCACGCTCTTCCTCGACGAAGTCGCCGATATGCCGCTGGAGACACAAGGCAAGATCGTGCGCGCCCTGCAGGACCAGACCTTCGAGCGCGTTGGCGGCACGCGGGTGAAGGTCGATGTGCGCGTGATCGCCGCGACCAATCGCGATCTCACCATCGAGATCGCTGCCGGCCGGTTCCGCGAGGATCTCTATTATCGCCTCGCCGTCGTGCCGCTGCATGTGCCGCCGCTGCGTCAGCGTATCGAGGACATTCCGGCGCTCGCCCGGCATTTCATGACGCGGGCCGCCGAGAACGCGCGCCTGCCGCCGCGCGAATTCGGCGATGACGCCATCGCAGCGCTCCAGGCCTATGAATGGCCCGGCAATGTGCGCCAGCTTAAGAACGCGGTCGATTGGACCTTGATCATGGCGCCGGCGGGCAGCGATCCGATCCGCGCCGAGATGCTGCCGGCGGAGATCGGCTCGATCGCACCGGCGGTCGTGCGCTGGGATCGCGGCGGCGAGCTGATGACCCTCCCGCTGCGCGATGCGCGCGAGATGTTCGAGCGCGAATACCTCTTCGCGCAGATCGCGCGCTTCGGCGGCAATATCTCGCGCACCGCGGCTTTCGTCGGCATGGAGCGCTCGGCGCTGCATCGCAAGCTTAAATCGCTCGGCGTGCTCAATGGCGAGCGCAATGGCGAGCGCGGCTCCGACGAGCGTGTTCCCGACGAGCCTGGCGCCAAGGCCGATTTGTCCGAGGCGAATTGAGCCTGAATAGAGGCGCATGTCCCGCATTGCTTATGTGAACGGCCGTTACATCGCGCATCGCGACGCACGCGTGCATATCGAGGATCGCGGCTACCAATTCGCCGATGGCTGCTACGAAGTCGTCGCGATGAAGAACGGCGTCTTCATCGATGCCGGGCTGCATCTGCAGCGGCTACGCCGCTCGCTCGCGGCGCTGAGCATTGCCTTTTCGATGAACGACGCCGCGCTGATGGTCGTGATGAACGAGGTCGCGCGCCGCAATCTGGTGCGCGAAGGCTTCGTCTATCTGCAGATCACGCGCGGCGTGGCGACGCGCGATTTCGCTTTTCCAGGCAAGGCGCGGCCGAGCCTCGTCATGACCGCGCGCTCAAAGCTGCTTGTCGATCCGAAGCTGATGGCGAGCGGCATCAAAGTCATCACCATTCCCGATCAGCGCTGGGCGCGGCCCGATATCAAATCGGTCTCCTTGCTTCCCAATGCGCTCGGCAAGGAGGCCGCGAAGAAAGCGGGAGCCTATGAGGCGTGGCAGGTCGATCGTGACGGCAATGTCACCGAAGGCACGTCGTCCAATGCCTGGATCGTCACCAAGGCGGGGGAGGTGGTGACGCGCCAAGCCGATCAGGGAATCTTGAACGGCGTGACGCGGCTGGGTTTGCTGCGCGTCATCGCTGCATCGGGGTTTCGCCTTAGCGAGCGGCCTTTCAGTGTCGCCGAAGCCAAAGGCGCGGCCGAAGCGCTCCTCACCAGCAGCACGAATTTCGTGGTGCCGGTCGTCCGCATCGACGATACGCCGGTCGGCGACGGCAAGCCCGGTCCGCTCGCCAAGAAGCTCGCCGCATCCTATGCCGACTACGCCGCCATCGGCGGCTCGGACAAATCATGATGGTCGACGTCAAAAAGGCGCCGCGCGCAATCGTCTTCGATTGGGACAACACGCTCGTCGATAGCTGGGCCACGATCCACGAGGCGTTGGTACTTACGTTTACGGCAATGGGCCACGCGCCTTGGACATTGACCGAGACCAAGGCGCGCGTGCGTCATTCGCTGCGCGATGCTTTCCCGGCGCTGTTCGGCGATCGCTGGGACGAGGCACGCAA
>DATMZZ010000249.1:0-2218 GCA_035573175.1 Allostellaceae bacterium | reverse complement strand
GATTCGAGCAGCGGCACGACATAGACGCAGCCCTTTTCCAGCACCGCGCCGTTGCTGATATCGATCGGATAGCCATCGAGCGCCTGGACCTTGTCGAGCACCGTGCTCTCGGGGCCAGGCAGGAAGCTCGCGCGCACGCGGTAGGCGACGGGGCCGAGGCGCAGATCGATGCTCGCTGGCTGGACCTGATCGGCGAGGATCTCAGCCTTCGACCAGATCTCATGCTCGCGCAGCATGGCGTTGATCGATTGGAACGGCAGAATGCCGGTGCGCGCGGCATTCCTCGCGTCGTCGGGAAAAAGGCTTGTGCCAGAGCTTTCGGCCATGCGACGGACTTTAGACGCTTGCCCGCGCGGCGGCAAAGCGCATCACGCGCACAATCGATCCACAGCTTTCACGACGATATTCACAAGCGAAGTGGTTGAACGATAAGCCCGCTTCGACTTGTCCCCAGGTTTCAACATTGTGGCGGCGATTCACTTCACGGGCGTCGGCGGCGGGTGGCAGGGCGTTTCACAGCTGGGCTGCGGTGCGCTTTCGCCACGGCTAGGCCGCGCTCGAGCCATTTCACGAGGGATGTCTCGGTGCGATAGCCCGGCGGATCGATCAGCACAAAGCCGCGCGTCTGCCGGCGTCCGATCTTCAGCGGCCGTACGTGCGGCTTGGCGAGCGCGCGCTCGAAGCCATCGGCGCCGACGCGAACCATCAGCGCCGATCCCGTGACACCGCAGCACATCGTGCCGCCGGCCATGAAGCACAGCGCGCCCATCATCTTTTTCTCGGTGATGCCGCGGCGGCGGTCGAGCGCGCGCCGCACGCGCTCGGCTGCCTTCTCGTCGAATGCCAAGCGTCAGCGCCGCATCATCTCGTGCACGAGAAATGGAGGCTTGGTCTCCTGGACGCTCTCGCGGCTGAGATGGCGCTCCAGATAAGTGGCGAGCTGCGGCGATTGCGCGAGCAGCGCGCGGCTCTCGGGCACGGCGTTCATGTAGAACAAGATCGGCGCAAGATAGGCATCGGCAAGGGTGAAGTTCTCGCCAACGAGATGTCCAGTCTTCGCCACGGCACGCTCCATGATCGGGAAGTGCGGCGCCATCTTGGGAATCGTCTCGTCGATGCGCGCGCGATCGGGCTCTTTGCCGGCACGGGCGGTCAGCACATAGGCCGCGTAGTATTGCCGAATCCAGAGCGGATCGAGCGTGGTGCAGACGATCGATATCCATTGCTCGACCTGCGCGGCGACAACGGGATCGCGCGGCATCAGCGACGGTCCGTCGAAGGCGCTGTCGATATAGCGGCAGATCGCACGCGATTCGCACAGCGTCACGTCACCGTGTCGCATCACCGGAACCTTGCCGAAAGGATGGATGGCATCGACTTCCGGCGTGTGCGGCATCGCTTGTACGTGGCTGTAGGGCACGCCCTTTTCCGCGCAGAAGATGCGCGTCACCCAAACGAAATTGCTCGGCGATCCACCGATAATCTGTAAATCAGCCATGATCCGTCTCCCTTGTTAGGCGGCTTGCTTTGCGAAACTGTCGAGCAGCACGCCCCAGCCGCCGGTGAAGGCCTGCGCCATGGCTTCGGCCTCAGCGCCGAGCGCTTCGAGCTTGCGATGCTCGAGCTCGACACGCGTGCCGTTGCCGTCGGGCGTGAAGCGAATATCGACTTCGGTGATGAGCGCGGGATCGAATTGCCAGCGGCCATTGATCTGCCAGGCGAGCAGCAGCCGTGTCGGCGGTTCCCAGGCCAGCACCTTGCCCCAATTGCATTCGCTGCCGTCTTCGCCGCGCTCGAACCAGCGGCCGCCGGCGCGCGGCTCGAGCGCGATCTCTTTGATCGGCGATTTCGTCGGGTTGATCGTGTGAGTCTTCAGCCACCACCGCGCCATGCCCGTGGTGAAAATCTCGAAAGCGCGCGCCGGCGCAACATCGACGCGAATGCTCTTGCGGATCGGGGCAGGGGTGATGATGCCGCTCATGCTTGCACCTCGCTCGCTCTTGTCACGTGGTTGCCTTGGCAAAGGATTCGAGCAGGCTGCTCCAGCCGCAGTCGGAATCGAAGAGCTGATGAATGTCGGCCGATTTCTCGCCCAAGCGCTCGAGTTGGCGATGTTCGAGCTCGACGCGCGTGCCGCTCTCGGCCGGGATGAATCGAATCTCGACTTCGGTGACGAGCGCCGGGTCGAAGCGGAATTGCCCATCGATTTGCCAAGCGA
>DATMZZ010000248.1:0-9960 GCA_035573175.1 Allostellaceae bacterium | reverse complement strand
TCCTCTTTGGGCCCGAGCGGATGGGGCTCATCAACGAGCATATCGCGCTGGCCGACACGGTGCTGAACGTGCCGCTCAACCCGGCTTTCTCCTCACTCAATCTCGCGCAGGCGGTGCTGCTGATCGGCTATGAGTGGTTTCAGCTCGGCGACGACACGCCGGCCGAGCAACTCGCGCTCGGCCATTCCATGCCGGCGAACAAGGAGCATCTGCTCCGCTTCTTCGAGCATCTTGAGGAAGAGCTCGATCGCAGCGGCTTCATGCGCGACCCGGAAAAGCGTCCCTCGATGGTGCGCAATCTGCGCAATCTTTTCCAGCGCGCCGGTTGTACCGAGCAGGAGCTGCGCACGCTGCACGGCGTGGTGACGTCGTTCTGCGGCCCGCGCAAGCGGAAGGGCGAGGAGTAGTTTTCTTTTCGTCATTGCGAGGAGCCTGAAAGGCGACGAAGCAATCCAGTCTGGGTCGAAGACTCTGGATTGCTTCGCCTTCGGCTCGCAATGACGAACGATTAGTCGTCCAATTTCGTCAGTTCCGTCGCCAAGGCCGAAAGCCACGCGCGCACCGCCGGCTCGGCGCCTTTTGGGAGCAGCGACGAGATCGTCCCTTCGACGGCATGGGCGCGCGCGCGTGCGGCGGCGAGGAGCTTTTGTCCCTTCGGTGTCAGCCCCCATTGCAGCGCGCGGCCGTGGGTCGGGTGTTTCTGTCGCGCGACCGCGCCGGCTTTTTCCAAATTGCCGACGATGACGCCGACCGTCTGCGGCGTGAGAAATGTCAGCCGCGCGAGGTCGGCGCCCGAGATACCGGGATAGGCGTTGAGCATGGTGAGGGCGACGAATTGCGGCGGCGTCACCCCGACATCGGCCAGCGATCGCTCCAGCGTCAGGCGCGCCGCGGCGCCAGCCTGACGCAGCAGGTAGGAGAGATAGCCTTCGCGGCCGCGCTTTCCCTGGCCAGGTTGGGGAATGCCGGGCGCAGAGATGCCGGCATCGGGCAAGGCAGGCATGCCGGTGACGCGCTTGCGACTCATATCAGAGCTTTTATATCATATCAGAGTTCTGATATCGAGCGAGGGGTTGGTCATGACACATGAGGTGACGCCGCGGCTGGAGTGGCAGGGTTTCAAAGACCTGGCGCCCGAAGCGAATAACGCGTTGCTGGCGCTGAGCAAGGCGGCCTCGATCCACGGCCTCGACAAGACGCTGCAGGAATTCATCAAGATCCGCGTCTCGCAGATCAATGGCTGCGCCTTCTGTTTGCAGATGCATCTCGATGATGCGCGGCGGCTGAAGCTCGACGAGACCAAGCTCAACCTCATCGCTGTTTGGCGCGAGGCGCCGGTGTTTACGGCCAAGGAGCGGGCGGCGCTCGGCTGGGCCGAGGCGCTGACCAACCTGCCGCAAGGCGTGTCGGACGAAGTCTACGCGGAAGCGCGTGCCCATTTCTCAGAGCAGGAACTGGCCGATCTCACCGCGGCGATCATCTCGATCAACGCCTGGAACCGGCTCGGCGTCGGCTATCGTTTCACGCCGCTGTTCCAGCATGCGCAAGCACAACAGAAGACCGCGTGACGGCTTGAAGGTCATGCCGCCGCGTCCTAATCAGGCGGCATGACCCAGCTCATCTACAAGATCCTCTCCGCCGCCGAATGGCAGGCGGCCGAGCACGCGGGCCTCTTCAAGGGCGCCGGCATCGATCTGAACGACGGCTTCATCCATTTCTCGACCGCGGAGCAGGCGGCGGAGACGGCCGCCAAGCATTTCGCGGGGCAGGCAGGGCTGGTGCTGGTCGCGGTCGATGCTTCGAGCCTCGGCGCGGCACTCAAGTGGGAAGTATCGCGCGGCGGGCAGCTTTTCCCGCATCTCTATACGAGCCTCGCACCACGAGACGTGGCTTGGGTGAAGCCGCTACCGCTCGATGCGAGCGGTAAGCATTCTTTCCCACCTATGGCGTAATCCGAAAGCGCCGCCGAAAACGCGGCCCGCTTCTCTCGCCGCGTCTGATATGATTGCTGTTGCGCCGCCTGCACGCTGCGGGCCGCGCTTTCATCAATGAAATTGCGGGAGGTTGAGATGGCGAGATGGCACATCGACTGCCGCGAGTATCCAAGCGAGATGAATTGCACCGTGGCGATCTCCGCCGATAGCGAGAAAGAATTGCTCGACGCGGCGGTACAGCATGCGGTCGCCGTTCACAAACACGAGGACACGCCGGAGTTCCGCGCGCAGCTCAAGACGCTGCTGAAACAGCAGGGCTAGTTTTCGATCGCGCGCCATGCGAACCTGAGCCCAACCGCCCTGAAGGCGGAAAGGGGGAGGGACATGGCAAAGAGTCGGAGGTTTGTGCTCATCGCCGTACTAGCGGTGATGATCTCGGGTGCTGCGCGCGCCGAGACGATGGACAAGCTCTATCAGAAAGCGAAAGGCGAGCACGCGCTGCTGTTCTATAGCGGCGGGCCGGTCGAGCCTTATGAGCGCTGGGCCAAGGAATTCATGGAAAAATTCCCCGGCATCGACGTCAAGGTCGAGGGCGGCTTCAGCAATGTGCTCGACAGCAAGATCAATCAGCAGATCGCCGCGAAGAAAATGGAAGCCGACCTGGCGTTACTGCAGACCGTGCAGGATTTCGTCGGCTGGAAGAAGCAAGGCGCGCTGATCCGCTTCCGTCCCGACGGCGCGGACAAGATGGACCCGCGTTTCCACGATAAGGGCGAGACGTTCTGGGCGACCAGCGTCGTGCTGCTCTCTTACGCCTACAACACCAACGCTTTGAAGCCGAATGAGGTGCCGAAAAGCGCGCTCGATTTCCTGAAGCCGCAATTCACCGGCAAGATCGTCACGGCCTATCCGGCCGATGACGATGCGACGCTGTTCGTCTTCAACGACATCGTCAAGCAATACGGCTGGGACTACATGAAAAAATATATGGCCAACAAGCCGAACTTCATCCAGGGCCATCTTGGCGAGCTGAAGAGTATCGCCGACAGCACCAACATCGTGACCTTCGATGCGACGAATTCGACGACCGGTGCGCTCAAGAAAGCGGGCCAGCCGATCGACTTCGCTTTTCCGACGAATGACGTGATGCCGACCTTCTTCATCACCGCCGGCATCTTCAAAGGCGCGCCGCATCCCAAC
This sequence comes from Allostellaceae bacterium, assembly GCA_035573175.1. Taxonomy (GTDB): domain Bacteria; phylum Pseudomonadota; class Alphaproteobacteria; order ATCC43930; family CGMCC-115725; genus CAIKMD01. Next base: position 6,826 of record DATMZZ010000248.1, on the reverse strand, counting down.
GCGGCGAAGCTGTTCCTTTCCTGGTATCTCGCCAAGGAGCAGCAGGCGCGCACCGGCTCGTTCTCGGCGCGCACCGATGTGCCGCCGCCGCCCGGACTGAAGCCGCTCACCGCCTACAAGATCGATGCCGGCTATCAGAAACTCGTCACCGACAAGAACATCGGCGCGCTGCGCAAGCGCTTCGAGAGCTATACCGGTCCGGTCGTGAACAAGGGCGGTGTGCGGTAGCGGCGAATTTTTCGCCCCGGCCCGTCTTGCCAAGGCCCCGAAGGGGGCAGAAATTCGCCATCATCGCCGAGCAAGATCGGGGCTATGTCGCGTTTGATTTTGCTCGTTCTGCTCACTGCCACGCTGGCTGCTTGCAGCCAGGCGGGGCCTTACGGCTATGGCTATGCGGTCAACGGCCGGCCGAGCCTGACGCAGCTTTCGGCGACGCCCGATGAGTCGGCCAATTCGTTCCGCACCGGCGCGCAGACCGCCTCGGCTGCCACGACCGCGAAATAAACATTATAAATCAATAGATTGGACTGCGTCGGCTTGACTTTGCGGCAAGCCCCTCTATAGTCCGCGCCTTCATTTCCGAGAACGTGGATATCGGTCCAGGGTGACCGGCATCCCGCACGGCCGCCCAAACGCTAAAAGGGGGGCCGGGCCTATCGGGACAACAACAGCGATCGGATGGATCATCATTCGCGATGAGCAGCAAACGCGCAGACTCTAAGTTCAAGATCAATCGCCGCCTCGGGGTCAATCTCTGGGGCCGTGCCAAATCCCCTCTCAATCGCCGCGATTACGGGCCTGGCCAGCACGGTCAGCGCCGCAAGAAGCCTTCGGACTTCGGCACGCAGTTGATGGCGAAGCAGAAGCTGAAAGGCTATTACGGCAACATCAGCGAACGTCAGTTCCGCCGCCTTTTCATGGAGGCGCGGCGCCGCAAGGGCGACACCGCCGAGAATCTGATCGGCTTGCTCGAGCGCCGTCTCGACGCGGTGGTCTATCGCATGAAATTCGCGGTCAGCCCCTTCGCCTCGCGCCAGCTCGTCAATCACGGCCACATTTCTGTGAACGGCAAGCGCGTCAACATCTCCTCCTATCTCGTGAAGGACAACGACGCGATCGAAGTGCGCGATAAGGCGAAAAACATGGCCGTGGTCATCGAAGCGTCGGCTTCGACCGAGCGCGACATTCCGGATTACCTCGAAGTCGATCAGGCCAAATTCAAGGGCACGTTCCTGCGCGCCCCGAAGCTCGCCGATGTGCCCTATCCGGTGTCGATGGAACCGAACCTCGTCGTCGAATTCTATTCGCGCTGATCGCCGCAGCGACGCGGCCGGCCGTCAATACGGCCGGCCGTCTCGATGCGTGAATTGCCATTTTCCGTCAGGACCGAGCGCCGCTTTGAGATCGTCGGCGGGATATGTGCCGTCGTCGCCGAGCGTGCGGTCGCCAACCTCCAGATAAACCACATCGCGATCGGTGCGATTGACGAGCTGATGCGCGATGCCGCCGGCGGCAAAGCCGGCGCACATGCCGGGCGAAAGCGCGACGTCGCCGCGATCGGTCACCAAGGTTGGATTGCCTTCGAGGATATAGACGAACTCGTCCTGCTTGCTATGACGATGCAGCAGCGCAGATTCACCGCCCGGCTTGAGCCGGGTGAGGTTGACGCCGAAATTCTTGAGGCCGAAGAGGTCGCCCAGCGGGTGCTTCTCGCGCCTGCCCATGCGGCTGAAGAACGGCTCGGGATAGTTCGACGGCTTCGTGCGCGGCGGTGCCGAGGCCGCCTCGATGGCGATCGGCGGAAGGTCCGGCTCGGCGCTCATCAGGGTTCTCCGGCAGCGCGATATCAGGACGCGGTTCTTAGGACGGGCGGCGGCGCGGCGTCGAGCGATACGCCGAACACATCTTCGAGACCGCGCTGGCCCGCCGCGGTGATGGCGAGCGCGCGGCTGTCGCGTAGGCGCGTGAACCAGCCGAGATCGAAGCAGCGCCTAGCGAGCGCGGCGCCGACCATGCCGCCGAGATGCAGCCGGCGCTCGGTCCAATCGAGACACGGCTTGCAAAGCGTGCGGCGCTTTACGCGCAGCGCCGCGAGATCGACGCCGAAATCGTCGAGGAAAGCAGCGCCACGCTCGGTGACTTCGCCGGCCTCCGGCGTCAGCACGAGATAGCCGCGCTGAATGAGGTTGTCGGCGAGACCGACGCCGACCTTGCCGGCGAAATGATCGTAGCATGTGCGCGCCATGCGCATCGCTTCATCGGCCTTGGATATCGGGCGATGGCGCTGCGGTCCGTGTGCGGCGACCGCCATGATGCCTTCGAGCATCTCGGCGACGAGCGGTGTTGCCAGCCGGTAGTAGCGGTTGCGGCCTTGGCGCATCACCGTCAGCAGCCTGCCATCGGTGAGCTTGGCGAGATGGCCGCTCGCGGTCTGCGGCGAGATATGGGCGAAATAGGCAAGCTCGCTCGCCGTCAGCGCGCGTCCGTCGAGGAGCGCGGCGAGGATATTGGCACGCGTAGCGTCGCCGATCAACGAGGCGACCAGCGCGAGATCGGGCCCTCCGTTCATGCCCTGAATCTAGGGAACTTTGGCGTATTTCATAGCGGCGGTGTTTCGGTCGCGGCCGAAGCGTTTACGGCGGACAGAAGACCGGCGCGACGCCATCTAGGTCAGACCGCAACCTTTGTCGGAATGATGCGATGATGACCGCAACGCAGCTCTGCACTACCCGGAGCTCGCCAGAAGCCCAGCGCTCGCTGATCCTCCTCACCATGTGCCTCGGCATATTGATCGCCCAGGTCGATACGTCCGTGGTCAATCTCGCCCTCGCGCCGATCGGTACGGCGCTGGATGCGCCGGTCAGCGTGCTGCAATGGGTTATCGATGCCTACAATCTCGTCTATGCCAGCCTGCTGCTGATGGCGGGGACGCTCGCCGATCTTTACGGCCGCCGCCGCATCTTCGCGCTCGGCGTCGGGATCTTCACGGTGGGCTCGCTCATCTGCGGTTTCGCGCCGGGCGAAGGGGTTCTGATCGCCGGTCGTGCCTTGAGCGGGCTCGGCGCGGCGCTGCTGGTGCCGACCTCACTGGCGATCCTCGCCGTGACCTATGAGGATGCAGCCGAGCGTGCACATGCGATCGGCATCTGGGCGAGCTGCTATGGCGTCGCGCTGGCGATCGGCCCGAGCGTCGGCGGCTTCCTGGTCAGCGCGGCCGGCTGGCGCAGCATCTTTCTGATGATCGTGCCGTTCGCCCTGGTCGCGCTCGGCCTGACTCTGCGCGTGCTGCCGGAATCGCGCGATCCCGAAGGACGGCATCTCGATCTGCCGGGCCAGGCGCTCGCCATCACCGCGCTATCGCTACTGACGCTCGCCGCGATCGAAGGACCGCATTGGAATGCCCAGGCGACGCTGGTTTGCATCGCGGTTGCGGTGGTCGCCGCCGCGGCATTCCTGATCGTCGAAGCCCGGACCGAAGGCGCGCTGCTGCCGCTCGCCATCCTGAAGCGGCGCGGCCTCGCCGTGGCGATGGCGGTGGCATCGCTGATGACCTTCGGCATGTACGGCATGCTGTTCCTGGTGCCGCTTTACCTCCAACAGCAGCGCGGCGCGTCGGTGATCGCGGCGGGGCTCGATCTGCTGCCGCTCTCGATCCTCTATGTCATCGTCTCGCATCGCTCGGGACGGCTCGCGACGCGCTTCGGCGCACGCGTCGCCATGACTAGCGGCATGAGTCTATTGGGGATCGGGCTGTTGCTGTTGAGCCTGGTGACGGCGTCGACGAGTCTTTACCTCATCGAGTTCGATCTCGCGATCCTCGGTATCGGCCTCGGACTCAATACCGGCCCGGTCAATTCCGTGGCGGTGGCCAGCGTGCCGCCGGCGCGTTCGGGCACGGCCTCGGGCCTGCTCAACACTGCGCGCATGGTCGGCGCGACGCTCGGCGTCGCGATCATGGGCGCCGTCTTCGCGCATTACGCGGGGCAGGGGTCGTCCGGCGCCTTCGTGTCCGGGCTGCAGACCGCTTTGCGGATCGGCGGCGCCGGCGAGCTGCTCGGTGCGAGCATCGCATTCGCTGGCGTGCGCGGTAATGCGCTCGCGCGCCGCGACTAAGCGCGGCTATTCCGTCAGTTCGAGCTTGATGATGACGCAACAGAGTCGAGGCAACCGCACCGTACAGCTTGCCAGGGCTTAGCGAGCGAGGTCAAACTCGGATCGTTAGCCTAAGGAAAGAGAACCGCTATGTCCGCCTATCTCATTGCCGATCTGACCATCCAGAACGCTGAGGCGTTTGCGGCCTATGTCAAAGTCGCGGGGCCGCTGATCGAGAAATTCGCCGGACGGGTCATCGCGCGCAGCGACGCGGCGACTGCCTTGGAAGGCGTGCCGCCCAACCACTTCGTCATCGTTCAATTCGATTCAATGGATGCCGCGAAGCGGTTCTACCAATCGGAGGAATATCGGGAGCCGTTACAGCGGCGTTTGGGCGGGATCGCCACCGGTCGCGTTTTTCTCGTTGCCGGCGCTTAAACGGCGGCCAGGAGCAACTCAGGCTGCTGCCGAAGTCTCGCAGGTGGCGGCGATGGGGAAATAGATGTTGAAGCGCGTTCCCTCGCCGGGCTCGCTCGTGACCTCGATGCGTCCGCCGTGATTGCTGACGATACCATCGATGATCGAAAGGCCGAGCCCGGTCCCTTGACCGACTTCCTTGGTGGTGAAGAAAGGCTCGAAGATACGCCGGCGGGTATCCTCATCCATGCCTCTGCCGGTATCGATGACGGAGAGGCGGATTTGGTCGCCGGCTCGTTCGAGAAGCACGGTGATCGCTCCGGAGTGGGGCTCGATCGCCTGCGCCGCGTTGGTGACGAGGTTGATGACCACCTGATGGATTTGCGACGGATCGGCGAGGATGGGCGGAACCTCCTCGATCCGGCTGCCGAGCTGGATCGAGGACGGAACTGTCGCGCGCATGAGCGGCAACACGTCATTGACGATCTCGCTCGGTCCGACGAGGCGCTTCTCCACCTTGTCGCGGCGGCTGAAAGACAGAACGCGCAGCACCAGATCGCGCGCCTGTTCGCTCGCGGAGAAGATCGTCTCGAGATTGCCGCGCAGCTCATCGTCATATGTCAGGCGCCGCGCCGTCAGCTTGCTGAGCGCCATGATCGGCGTCAGCGTGTTGTTGAGGTCGTGAGCGATGCCGCCGGCGAGCGTTCCGAGCGCTTCGAGCTTTTGCGAATGCAGGAGCCTACGCTCGAGCTCGCGTTCGCGTTGCTCGGCCAATCGCAGCGCCGTGATGTCCTGGAGTGTCCCATAACGGCGCAGGCCCTTCGTATCCTTGTCGAATACGATGGCGCTCTCGCGTCGCACGACCCGCTCGCTACCGTCTGCGCGGAGGATGCGGTATTCGAGAGGGCCCATCACTTTCCCGGCGAGCTCACTATCGCGGTGATGCTCGAAAATCTCGCGATCCTCGGGATGGATCAGCGCGATCAATGTGTCTCGGCCAGGCGGGGCGTCGGTCGGCTCGAGGCCGAGGATGTGATAGAGCTCGTCGGACCAGTCGGCCACGTCGGTGCCGACATCGTATTCGAAACAGCCGATGGTGGCGAGACGTTGCGCCCGCGCCAGCTTCTCGTTGCTGCGGTTGAGCGCGATTTCGTAGCGCCGGATTTTCGCGATACGCCGGAGCTGAAAGGCACCGACCGTCACAACGATCAGCGATAGCAGGGCGGCCGTCCACAGCATCGAGCGTTTGCGCTGGCTGAAGTTCGCAAGAATGTCGGGCCGGGCGGCGCTGGCAAGCACGGCGAGCCGGTATTTCGGCAGCGAGCGATAGGAATAGAGGCGATCGATTCTATCAACCGGCGACACGGCTTCGTAATCGCCATTCGCCGCTTGGGCGAGGGCAGGCAGGAGGCTCGGCTTCGCCACGCTCTTGCCGACGAGCTCGATGGCACGGCCCGTACCGCGAATCATGTCGCGGATCACCATGTCGCCGCCGACGATGCTGAAGCTGCTGTTCTTGCCGATGGCGAGATCGCTGAAGAAACCGCTCAGATAGTCCAGGTCGAAGGAAGCGAAGACCACACCGGCGAAGCTACCGTTCGGCGCGTTCAGGCGTCGGCTCAACGTGATCGCGGTCTTGTCATTGACGCGGCTGACGATCGGCACACCGACATAGACGCGATCGAATTGACTATTCTTCTGGGCAAGAAAGTAGTCGCGGTCGCCGGCATAGATGGCGGCGGGCGAGGCCATCGACGGCAGTTTTGCATCCGACACGGTTCGAAGGTTCGAGGCGATGACGTAACCGTCCCGATCGGTAATGCCCATCGGCACGACCTGCGCCTCGATCTGCTCGTTGTCCATCACGCGGCGCAGAAAATCGGGATTGTGCGATTTGCTTTCGTATTCGTTCTTCACCCGCAGTAGCGCCTGGTCGAGAAGCTGCAGTGTGCCGTGGACATGCTCGGCATAGGCGCGCGCCAAATTGCGCGTGTTGACTTGCGCCGTCTCGAGAATGCCGATGCGATCGCGATCGATCTGATAGACGATGGCGCCCCAGACCAGCGCCACGAGGAATGCGGTGAAAGCGAGAACGAGATGTTCCGAGGCAAGCGAGAAGCCGCCCAAACCGCGCGGCCCGCGATTTACCTGCGGTTCTCGGAGCTGATCCTCGGTCTGGTCGCTAGCCGGGCTCGTTGCCGGGGCGGAAACCGAGTGATGGTCACGACGAAACAAACGTAACTCCGGCCCGATTTCTGATCGAAGCGATAGCCTTAATTTGTGGGTGAAAAGGTTAACCAGGGGTGAAGTTTGGCCT
>DATMZZ010000247.1:0-3063 GCA_035573175.1 Allostellaceae bacterium | reverse complement strand
TTGCGACCCAGCCAGCGCTGCACATGGGCCAGAAGATGCGCGCGCAGAGCCGCGTCATCCTCGATACGGTCGATCGCGTCGGCGGCGAAAGCCTCGATCAGCATGCGCCGCGCCTCATCGGCCGGGATGCCGCGCGCTTCGAGATAGAACAGCGCCTGTTCGTCGAGATCGCCCACCGTCGCGCCATGGCTGCATTTGACGTCGTCGGCGAGAATTTCAAGCTCGGGCTTGGTGTCAACACTGGCGCGTGTCGAGAGGAGCAGGTTCTTGTTGAGCTGATTGGCATTGGTCTTCTGCGCCTGCGGCCGCACCGCGATCTTGCCGAGGAAGACGCCATGCGCGCGATCGTCGACGACGCCTTTGAAGACCTCGTCCGTGGTGCATTTCGGTACCGCGTGATCGACGAAGGTCGCGTTGGTCGCTTCCTGCTCGCCTTTGAGGAGATAGGCGCCGAACAACCCACATGCCGCGCCCTCACCCGCGAAATTGGCGAAACTGTCGTGGCGCGACAGCCGCCCGCCGAGTGTCAGCACGAAGCTTTCATAGCGCGCATCCGCGGCAATACGTGTCCGCACCTGGCCGAAATGGATCGCGTCGGCTGCCTCGTCCTGCAGTTTGGCATGACGCAGCGCCGCGCCGGGTGCGAGCTCGACGAGCGCGACGGCATTCGTCCAGTAGCGGCCGCTGCCGGCATAGCTCTCGATGATCGTCGCGCGGCTGCCGGCGCCGAGCTGGATGAGATTGCGGAGATGGAACGAGCTCTCGGCCGCATCGCCCCAGTGGATGATCTCGATCGGGGTTTCGAGCGTGACACCGGGATCAAGCGCCATCACGAAGCCGTCGGCAAAAAGCGCGGCGTTAAGCGAGGCGAAGGCCTGACCGCCGAGAATATCGGTTTGATCGAGTAACCGCGACGCAAGCGCCGGATTGTTGCCCGCGATCTCGGCCGCGCTGCCGAGCGTCACGCCCTTCGGCAGACCGCCAATCTTCGACAAGGCCGGCGCAACGCGACCATTCACCAGCACGATGCGATGCGTCGTGCCGGCGAAGAGATAGGGGTCGAGTGCAGGCACCGCTCCGGGCTTGCCTGTCGCCGGCGCGAAAGTCTTGTCCTGCAGCGGCCGCAGATTGGTGAAACGCCACGCCTCGTCGCGACGGGTCGGGAAGCCGAGAGTCTCGAAGCGCGCGAAAGCCTCGCGGCGCTTCTCGGCCAGCGATCCGGCCGGCGCAAAAGCCGCGCGATACGGCGCTGTTTCTGGTTTCGCGCTACTCATGTCGGCCATTGGGGCAACTCAGGCCGCGGCGTCGCCGAACATGGCGTAGCCGCGCTTCTCCAGCTCAGTGGCGAGGCTCTTATCGCCTGATTTGACGATCTTGCCGCCGCTCAGCACGTGGACATGGTCCGGCTCGATATAGTCGAGCAGCCGCTGGTAATGGGTGATCATGACGATCGCGCGATCCGGTGCGCGCTGCTTGTTGACGCCACTGGCAACCAAGCGCAGCGCATCGATGTCGAGGCCGCTATCGGTCTCGTCGAGTAGCGCGAGCTTCGGCTCCAGCATCGCCATCTGGAAAATCTCGTTGCGCTTCTTCTCGCCACCCGAGAAGCCGACATTGACGCCGCGCTGGAGCAGATCGTCACCGATCTCAAGCTCCTTCAGCTTGGCGCGGACGGCTTTGAGGAACTGGCCGGCATCGAGCTCCGCCTCGCCGCGATGGCGGCGGCCGGCGTTCAACGCGGCCCGGAGGAAATACATGTTGTTCACGCCCGGGATCTCGACCGGGTATTGGAAGGCGAGGAAGATGCCCTCGCGCGCCCGTTCATCGGCCGAGAGCGCGAGCAGATCCTTGCCCTGATAGGTGACGCTGCCTTCGGTCACTTCGTAGCCGGGCTTGCCGGAGAGGACGCTCGCCAGCGTGCTCTTGCCGGAGCCGTTCGGCCCCATGATGGCATGCACTTCGCCGGCTTTGACGCTGAGGTCGATCCCCTTCAGGATCTCGCGTCCTTCGCTAAGCTTTGCGTGTAGGTTTTTGATTTCCAACATTTGTCGATCGGGCAAATTGGCTTTGTTTGGCAATTTCAAGTTAGGTCTTAGCCGACGCTGCCTTCGAGGCTGACCGCCAAGAGCTTTTGCGCTTCGACCGCGAACTCCATGGGAAGTTCTTTCAGAACTTCGCGGCAGAAACCATTGACTATCAAAGATAATGCATCTTCCTTCGATAGGCCGCGCTGCTGGCAGTAGAAAAGCTGGTCGTCGCTGATCTTTGAGGTCGTCGCTTCGTGCTCGACGCGGGCCGACGGGTTGCGCACCTCGATATAGGGCACGGTATGCGCGCCGCAGCGGTCGCCGATGAGGAGCGAATCGCACTGCGTGTAGTTGCGCGCGTTCTGGGCCTTGGGCTGGACGCGAACGAGGCCGCGATAGGTATTTTGCCCCCTGCCCGCCGAGATGCCCTTCGAGATGATGGTCGAGGACGAGTTGCGGCCGAGATGGATCATCTTCGTGCCGGTATCGGCCTGCTGGAAATTGTTGGTGATCGCGACCGAGTAGAACTCGCCGACCGTGTCGTCGCCCTCGAGCATGCAGCTCGGGTACTTCCAGGTGATGGCCGAGCCGGTCTCGACCTGGGTCCAGGAGATCTTGGCGCGGTTGCCGCGGCAGGCGCCGCGCTTGGTGACGAAGTTGTAGATGCCGCCCCTGCCCTCGGCGTCGCCCGGGTACCAGTTCTGCACCGTCGAGTATTTGATCTCGGCATCTTCCAGCGCGATCAACTCGACCACGGCGGCGTGGAGCTGGTTCTCGTCGCGCTGCGGCGCGGTGCAACCTTCGAGATAGGACACGTAGGCGCCCTTGTCGGCGACCAGCAGCGTGCGCTCGAACTGGCCGGACTTCGCGGCGTTGATGCGGAAATAGGTCGAGAGCTCCATCGGGCAGCGCACGCCCGGCGGCACATAGGCGAACGAGCCGTCGCTGAAGACGGCGGAATTGAGCGCCGCGAAGAAATTGTCGCCCTGGGGCACGACCGTACCGAGATATTTGCGCACCAGATCGGGATGCTCGC
>DATMZZ010000246.1:0-14418 GCA_035573175.1 Allostellaceae bacterium | reverse complement strand
ATGGGCGGTCCGCCCTGGCTATTTCCCTGGCTATTTCCTGGCCTAAAGTCCATTAACCCTTTAAACATTTCTTTACCGCACCATCCAGCCGCGACGTTGAAGGCCATGAGGTTCGGCGCCGTCCTGTGATCGGTCGGTCCTCTGCCGTCGGAAGTGATTATGAACTTTCTCTTTCTTGATCGTCCGCGCTTCCCGCAAAACTCGTTCCGCGCCTATGTCGTCGCGGCGGCTGTGGTCGCGGCGGCAGCAGCGTTGCGCGTGATCTTTGCGCCGTGGTTCCTAAGCCTCGACGCCGCAGGCTTGCCGTTCGCAACCTTCTTTGCTGCCGTCATAGCGGTCACTTTTCTATGCGGGTCGATCGCCGGATTGTTCGCCGGCATCTTGTCCATACTTCTTGCGTGGCGCTTCACCATCGTGCCGGGCAATCCCAGCCTCTCGGTCTTGCAAACTTGCATGTTCGGCGTGGGGATGTTGACGGTATGCGCCGTCGTCGGTGTCATGCGGGCCGCTTCGGCAGAACGCGAACAACTCCGGCAAGAATTGTTTCACGCACAAAGGCTGGATGCGCTTGGTCGTTTGGCAGGCGGAATTGCGCACGATATCAATAACAATCTGGTTCCGGTCGTCGCGTTGACAAGCGTCGTGTCAAAACACCTTCCGCCGGATAGCGCCGATGTCGAAGCGCTGAAGCTGGTGCGCGAAGCGGCTGACCAGATCAAGCTGCTGGTGCAGCAGATCCTGGCGTTCAGCCGACCGCAGAAGTCGCAGACGACGCTCGTCGATCCAGCCGCGTTTTTGCACGATGCGCTCCGCTTCGTCCGCGCGACCGTTCCAACAACCATTGACATTGTGACCAAGCTCGACCAAACGCCGCCGGTTTGGGCCGATGCCGGCCAGCTTCATCAGGTTTTGATCAATTTGGTCACAAACGCCGTCGATGCGATTGGTGAACGTCAGGGGACGATTACGGTGAGCCTTTCGGAGGCGCGACCGGTCTCTCTTCACGGGCAGCTTTGCGCACAGCTGTCGATCAGCGACACCGGCTGCGGCATGGACGAGCAGACGCTCGAAAAAATCTTCGAGCCGTTCTTCACGACCAAAGACGTGGATAAAGGAACGGGCCTGGGTTTGTCGGTGGTCTACGGGATCGTCGGGGCGCATGGCGGCCGTATTGATGTGACCAGCACGGTTGGTCAGGGTACGCGCTTCAATGTTTTTCTTCCCGCCACGGCGTGTCCCCAGGAAAATCCCTTGAAGCGGGGATCTTTGCTTACGGCGTAACCTCGGCCTTGTCTGCTTCAAGGGCGAGGTGGAGCAACATATATTAGTTCTTCAGGAACGTCGGCGTTGCTCTCTTTTCACAAGGAAGCGCTGCGCGGCTTACCGCAAAGGTCTAGGTTAGAACCATCCGCAACAAGAAGAACGCCCAATAGAGAGGGGCGCAAAAGAGGACCCGTATCTTGGATTTGCGGCAGATCAGATATTTCATGTGGATTTACGAGCATCGCAGCTTCTCGGCGGCGGCGCGCAAGGCGAACGTCGCACAGCCGGCGTTGAGCATCCAGATACGGCATCTCGAGGAAGAGCTCGGCGTTACGCTGTTCGAGCGCACATCCGGCGGCATCGTGCCGACCGATCTCGGGCGCAAATTCTACGAATTGTGTACGCCGATCCGCGACGGCGTGGATTTCGCCAAGCAACAGATATCGGCGCTGGCGTCCTCGAACGGTCTCTTCGGCAGCCTCAAATGCGGCTTCCCACCGAGCTTCTTCAAACGGTTCCTCGGACGGGTCATCGCCGATTTCGCGGAGCGCTATCCCGATGTGGAGCTGTCCGTGGCGGAAGGCTATGGCGGTACGTTGAAGGAATGGGTGCGAACCGGGGTGTTGGAATTCGCGGTCGGCGCCTGGGATGAAAGCGATACCTCGCTTCAGGCGGCGCAAATCCTCGAAGAGGATCTCGTCCTCGTCAGTGGCGCGCCGATCTTCGGCGAACGGTTCTCGAAGATCGATCTGCGGACGTTCGAGGGCTACAAGCTGATGCTGCCGCTGGGGCATCAGGTCCTTGGCCCCATCCTGCGTCAATATCTCAGCAACGGCATCATCCGACCCAGCCGTACGATGGTGGTCGACAGCTATCTCGGCGTTCTGGAAACGGCGCGCGCTTCCGATTGGGCCGCGTTCATTCCCATCACCGGAATATTGGACGAGGTCGCCAAGGGCGATCTCTATATCTATCCGCTGCTCGAGCCGTCGCTGAGCTTCCGCTGGTTTCTGATCCACGAGCGCGGCAAGTTGCTCAGTCCCGCCGCGCACGCCTTCATCGATCAGGTCAGCGCCGAAATGGCGAACACGCAGCAGGCCTGGGACGAGCTTCTCACCAGCGCATGAACGAGAACGTCAGCCGCGCAGCCGTGGCATGACCTCGCTCGCAAACATTTCGATGTTCCGCTTCGCCAATTCGTCGGGCAACACGCCGAATTGCAGCATCGAGACGAGGTTCTGGAAGCCGGTGACTTCCCGCATCTTCTCGATCTTCTCGATGACCGTCTTGGGGCTGCCGATCAAAGCGGTGCCCGACTCCATCAGCGCGTCGATGCTCTGATGCTTGGGCCGCGTGCCGAGCGCGGCGCGCATCTTCATCATGCGCTTGGTTGAGCCGAGCGACGTATAGCCGGGCGGCAGCAGCATCTGCCACGGATTGTTCAGGAACTCATTGAACAGCGATTCGATGCCTGCCTTGGCTTCCTTGCGCGCCCGCTCGTCGGTATCGGCGACATAGATCGGCACGGCCCAGCCAAGCTGGTCGCCGCTCGGCTCATAGCCGTATTCGCGCGCCCGGTCGCGATAGGCATTGAGATAGCGCGCCACCAGATCATGCGCGCTGAAGGTGACGAGGAACGGATATTTACGCGTCGGATGCGCGGCCCAGTCGATGGTCTCGGCCGAGCCTTGGCTCGGGATCCAGATCGGCGGATGCGGCCGCTGATAGGGACGGGGCCAGAGATTGACGTAGCGGAAGTTGTAATTCTCGCTCTCGAATTCGAAGGGGCCGGGCCGCGTCCAGGCTTGGACGATCAGATCATGCGCGTCGTGGAACCGGTCATGCGAGAAGACCGGATTGAGCCCGGTCGCGTGATACTCCGTGCCGATACCGCGTACGAAGCCGGCGATCATGCGGCCGCGCGACAGATTGTCGAGCATCGCGAATTCTTCGGCGATGGTGATCGGATTGTTCACCAGCGGCAGGGCGCGGCCAAGCACGGCGATCTTCACCCGCTTGGTCCGCTGGATAAGCGCGCTCGCGATGAGGTTCGGCGCGGGCATCAAACCATAGGCCGTCTGATGATGCTCGTTCACGGCGACCACATCGAAGCCGAGGGCCTCGGCCGAAACCAGGTGGTTGATGTAGGACTCGTACTCGTTGGCGCCTTTCTCGGGATCGTAAAGCTCGTTCGGCAGAACGACCCATGCGGAACGATATTTTTGCCGTTCCGCCATATCGAGAGGGCGATACGGCATCAAGGTGAAGCAGACGAAACGCATGGCTTATTTCCCCTCGAGAAAATCGAGAATGCGGGAGGCGGTCACTGCGGGCTTTTCGACCTGCGGCAGGTGACCGCTTTCGGGGATGAATGCCACGCGGCTGCCCGGGATGTTGTCTTGCCAGGTCGAGGCATAGGCTTTCGGGAAAAGCTTGTCGTTCTCGCCCCACAGCACCAGCGTCGGTACCTGGATGCGATGCAGCCAGTTTTTCAGCGCCGGATTGACCCAGCGCGGCTCCCATCCGAGCCGCGCTGCCATGAAGCGGCTGTTGAGCGCCAGGTCGGCTTCCTCATCGGTTTCGGCGTGCGAGAGAATCCGGTCGGCGAAGCTCTGATCGTGGAAGAGGTTGCGAACGGATTCTTCCGGATCCCAGATGAAATTGTCGCCGGAAGGAACACCTTTGACACGCGTGCCCGCGGGCGCGATCAAGGTCAGGCTGGCCAGCCGGCTGCAATTGCGCGTGGCGAGTTCGGCAGCGATCCAGCCGCCGAGCGAATGGCCGATCAGATGAACACCGTGCAGATCGAGCTGATCGAGCACATCGAGGTAATACATCGACATGTCCGGCACGGAACGGATCCAAGCCGGCGCGTCAGAGCCGCCGAAACCCGGATGCTCGGGAACCCGCAAATCGTATTGCTTGGAGAAAGCCTCGAAAAAAGGCGTCCAAAGCGGCAGGCCGGCTGCCCCGTGAAGAAATAGCACCGGCTGGCCGCTGCCGGCGCGCTGGGAACGTATGCCCAGATCGCGGAAGCGATGTTGTTCCATCGTCCACATGCGAAGCCCTCTCCCTAACGAATAGGCAGAGGGTGCCGAGGCGACGCCGCTTTGGCCAATACGGTGTTGTTATATCGCGCATAAGTTCCGGCGCGCCGGTGTCCATCGCGGACAGATGCCGATCGCTTATAGGCGATATAAGAACTTCTTATTTGATTCCGCGCCGGGCTCACCCCGTAGTGACGAGAATAACAACGAGTTCCTCGGCGGGAGAAAACATGCCTGTTGGATCTGCCGCGCGCTACACGAAGAGCGAGCGCGCGCTTGTCGGTGTTTCGGCCATTCTTGGCTACGGCCTCGACTTCTACAATCTGATCGCGGTCGCGTTTCTGATCGGTCCGATTCAGAAAACACTTAACATGTCTTTGCCCCAGGTGGGGCTCGTGGTCTCGATGACGCTGACCGGCTCGGTCATCGGCGGGATCCTGTTCGGATGGATCGGCGACAGGTGGGTGCGCAAGCTGTCGCTTCTCGCCACGCTGTTGCTCCTCGCCGCCGGCGCGGTGCTGTCGGCCCTCGCGTGGGACTTCTGGTCGCTCCTCATTTTCCGCTTCATCGCCGGCGTCGGCGTGGGCGGCGAGTGGGGCGCCGGAATGGTGCTCTTCAATGAAGTCTGGGATCCGCGCAAGCGCGGCCTTGGCAGCGCCATCGTGCAGGCGAATTCCTCGATCGGCCTGGTGCTCGCGGCCGTGATCGCGACCTGGGCGCTGGCCAGCTTTTCTCCCGATACGGCATGGCGCGTCACGCTGCTGATCGGCGGCTTGCCGATCTTCCTGATGCTGGTCATACGCAAGAAGATGCCGGAATCCCGGCTGTGGGAAGAATTCCGCGATCTCGAAACGGCCGGCGAATTGCCGCCCGACAAGCGAAACGAAAGCTCTCCTTTGCTGGAGATTCTGAAAGGCGCCTCGCTGCGTTATTTCATCTTCGGCACGATCGTCTGTGGCGGCTACATCATCAACTATCAGAGCATCAGCATCTTCATGCCGCGGCTGATGACGCAGATGCTCGGCGCGAGTCGAGGCACGCTGCTGTTGATAACGATCATTTTCGCGACGATCTCCGGCATCGGCATGATCATCAGCGGCTATCTCAGCGATGCCTGGGGGCGCCGGCGATCCGTGATCGTGACGACGCTGGTCGGCGTTGCCGGACTCGTTTGGATCTATGCCAGCGGGCAAACGAAATATCCCGGCGATATCTTCAGCTGGCCGCTGTTATGGGCCTATGTGCTGTGGGGCTTCGGCCAAGGCGCGATCGGGCAGTTTGGGCCATGGTACGCCGAACTCTATCCGGTCGAGATGCGCTCCACCGCGGCTTCGACGATCTTCACGATGGGCCGGGTGGTCGGCAGCATTGCCCCGTATCTCGTGCCGGTCATCGCGGCGCAGCTGGGACTTCTGAATGCGATGATGCTGGCGTTTGCCGGCTCGGCCATCAGCCTCGTCTTCGCTTTGACGTTGCCCGAGACCGCGGGACGGACGTTCGAAGTCATCGAAAGCAAGGAACGCGTAGAGGACGAAAGACGCGCGAATAGTTCGAGCCAGGTCCGGAGCGCTGTTGGGGGCCACGACTGACCGCGATCGCGGCGGGTTGTCGGCGCGCTGAATTCGCGGGACACGCCCGCGCCGCAAGCGCGCCGCCTTAGCTCGGCCGCGAGCCGCGCAGCGGCAGCGGCTGATCGGCGAGCATGGCTTTGGCGACGATGCCGCGCGCTTCCTCGACGTTGAGCTTGTGCCGCGCGACGAGGTCGCCGCAATCGGCGACGATGGCGTCCGCGTCCTGCATCAGCTTCAGCCGCTTATAATTGTCTTCCTCGGAGAGGCCCATGCTGGCGCCGAGGATCTCGAGGATGTTCAGGACGCGGAAGGGCCAATCGCGCTCATGGGCGCAGAGCTCGCGATGGTCCGAATGGTAGACGGTGACGAGCGCATCGATGCTCGCGGCTTGCGCGGCATCGAGCTCGCGCTGCTGTAGCTCGCGCTTATATTTCGGCAAAGCGCTGACCATCACGCTTTGCAGCCCGAGCGCCGGCTGTGCGAGATCGACGATCTCGATGCCGGGGATTGCGCGGAGCAGCGCCTCGGCCGCTTCCATCGCGCCGGCGACGCCCGGATGCTTGTGCAGCGCGACGCGCATCGGCACCGGTGTGGACAGGCGCGGCTTGATGTCCTCGAGGCGATCGGTGAGGAAGCGCATGAAGGGCGTCATGTCGAACGGCGTCGTGCCTGTCTGCTTCTCGACCGTCGGTAACGTCTCTTCGGTGAAGTGGACGAAACAGCTCGGACACCAGGTGATGACCTGCTTCGACTTCGAGCGCGCCATGTCCTCCATCGCATAGCTCGCGACGCGGCCCATGGTCTCGGTGTCGGCCGAATGGAGATGAACGCTGCCGCAGCAATGGCTCGGCCCGCCGAGCACGCGATAGGAGATGCCGATCGCATCCATGATGTCGAGCGCTAGCAGCGGGATATGCGGATTCTTCAGCACGTTGCAGCCGGTATAGAAAATGAAATCCGGCTCGCGATCATCGACAGTGCGCGCGGCGCGTGCTGAGCCTGGGGCCTGCTGGCCGAGCCGCGCCAATTGCTCGGGCGTGGCCTGGAGGCGCGATAGCGTCGTCACCGTGCGCTGATGCTTGCGGAATGCGGCGATGCCTTCGCTCCGCCGCTCCGTCGCGTCTTTCGCGCTTTTGATCATGGCGACGCGCGCCATAGCCAAGAGGAAGCGCGGATTGACCCCGTAATCGCAGGCTTTGATGCAGGCGCCGCTCATCACGCAGGAGTTTGCCCAGTGGCGCGCTTCCTCGCTGCCGTCGCCGAGGCGCAAAATGTCGATGATGCCGGTGATGGTCTCGACCGGATCGGCCGCGCCGAGCCCGGCAGGCTCGACGCTCGGGCAAGCGGCGACGCATTTGCCGCAGCGCGTGCAGGCATCGGTCATTTCCGCGATGCGGCCGGCCAAAGCCGTCTCGAAAGCGCTCTCACTCATCGCTGCTGTCCGTTATTTCATGTCTTGGTTGGCGAGTTTAGCCCGGCTGGCTTGGACGTCGCCAGTTGCTCGCGCAGCGCCTTCATCTCGTTGAAGCGCTGCGTCACGTCGCGCAGGATCGCGGCCATGCCCAGGATTCGGTTGGGCATCTGGCCCGATGAATCGTGCATCGGCACGACGGTGAATTCGACCGAGATGCGCGCACCGTCCTTGCGCTGGGCCGGCACGGCGAGGAGATCGCCGGCGCCGTAGCGGCTCTTGCCGGTCTGCATCACCTGGCGATAGCCTTCCCAATGCCGCGCGCGCAGTCTCTCGGGAATGATGATATCGAGCGATTGGCCGACCGCCTCGTTCGCGGCATAGCCGAAAATGCGCTCGGCGCCGGCATTCCAGAAGCGGATGATGCCCTCGGCATCGGCATAGACGATCGCATCCGCCGCCTGGCGGACGATCTCTTCGAACAGTGCGGGCAGGTTTTCCGTCATCGGCGATCCGGAATTTGTGAGCACATCGACTTCGTGCCAAGATTATGCGTCCGCGGCGCGCGCTGCGGCAAGGGAGGAGGCTCGAGATGGAGCGTCACCGCTTCGGCAGTTCCGATCTCATGGTCTCGGCGATCGGTCTCGGCTGCTACGGCATGTCGGGCGCCTACGGCCCGGCCGACGATACGGAATCGATCGCCACCATCCGCCGCGCGCTCGATCTCGGCGTGAATTTCCTCGATACCTCGGCAAGCTATGGCAATGGCCATAACCACCGGCTGATCGGCGAGGCGATCAAAGGCCGGCGGCATGAGATGGTGATCCATTCGAAAAGCGGCAGCCCGCGCGACGGCAGCGGGGGCGGCGGCGATGCGCGCTATCTACGCGAGACCTGCGAGACGAGCCTCAAGAATCTCGGCATCGAGACGCTCGATGTGTTCTGCATGTCGCGCATCGATCCGCAAGTGTCGGTCGAGGAAAGCGTCGCGGCGATGGCGGCGCTGGTGAAGGAAGGCAAGACGCGCTTCATCGCGCTCTCGGAATGCTCGGCGGAATCGCTGCGGCGCGGCAGCGCGGTGCACCCGCTGGTCTCGCTGCAAATGGAATATTCGCTCTTCTCGCGCGACGCGGAGGGGCAGGGCCAGATCGCTGCGTGCCAATCGCTTGGCCTTGCGATGATGGCCTATGCCGTGCTCGGCCGCGGCTTCATCAGCGCGGCGCTGCCGCAGCCGGAAAGTCTCGGCGCCAACGATGTACGGACGCATCTGCCGCGTTTCGAGCAGGCGCATTTCGCGAAGAATCTGGCGCTGCGCACGGCGATCGAGGCGCTGGCGCGGCGCAAAAACGCGAGCCTCGCGCAGCTCGCCATCGCCTGGACGATGGCGATGGGCAAGCGCGCCGGCGCTTTCGTCGTGCCGATCCCCGGCGCGAAATCGCGCGCCCATCTCGAGGAGAATATCGGCGCGGCCTCGCTTATGCTGAGCGCGGAAGACCTCGCCGAAATCGATCGCATCGTGCCGCCGGGCGCGGCTTCGGGCACGCGCTACCGCGAAAGCCAGATGCCTCGCCTCAATGCGTGAGCGCTCGATACCCGTCCCGTCATTGCGAGCCCCTTCGACAAGCTCAGGAGCGAAGCAATCCAGTGTGTCCACAGACTGGATTGCTTCGTCGCTTCGCTTCTCGCAATGACGAAAATCGGATGAGCTAATGTCGTTTTTGCCGCTCAGAGCATCGCCTTGCCTTCATGCGCGACGAGCAGATCGTGCATGTCGTTGGCGTGCTCTTCTTCTTTCGCCAGGATGCCCTGGAGCATGAGACGCGTCGCCGGATCCTTGTCGCCGAAATAGCGGATCAACTCGCGGTAATGATCGACGGCGATGCGCTCGGCGATCAGATTCTCCTTGATCATGTCGACGAGGTCCTTGCCCTCGACGTATTGCGAGGCCGAGCGCGACAGCAGTCCTTCCGGATTGAAGTTCGGCTTACCGCCAAGCTGATTGATGCGTTCGGCGGCCTGCATCATGTGCTGCTGCTCTTCCGCGGCATGCGTGGCAAATTCAGCTTTCACAGCCTCGCTCGAAATGCCGGTCGCCGTGACCGCATGGAAGGTATAGCGCAGTACACAGACCAGCTCGGTTGCGACCACGTCTTGCAGGAGCTCGATCGTCTTTTTCACGTCGCCCTGATACGTCGACGTCACCGCGCCGCTCTCGAGGTTTTTGCGCGCTCGCTCGCGAAGCGTTTTGACATCGGTAAGGAATGCACCTTCGGCTTGAGCCATGATCGAAATCCCTCCACTGCGGGCTATCGGTTGACGCGCGGCGCGGCCTAAGACAGGCGCACATGCGAGAAATGCTGGCACAGGCTTTTCCGTTCCGCACGACCCATGCGTGCCGTGCGGTCCTGCCGGCCGATGATCTTGAGGATGCCTTGATGGGCGAGGGTGAAGAAGGCGGCGTTGAGCCCGGCCGAGCCGAAATCGATATTGCCCACGCTACCGCCACGGCGATCGGCGCGGCGGAATCGAAGCGCACCAGCTCGGGCGCGAGGCCTTCGTCGCGGAAATAGCCCTTGGCCTCGGCGACGAAGATCGGCGCGCTCGCCAGGGAGGTGACGATGGCGATTTTCACCGGCTCTCGAGCGCCGCAGCAGGGGCGGCCGCCGCGCCAAAAGCGAGCGCTGCCGCCAAGGCCATCGATCGAGCCTATCGGTGCGCTTTGTCCACTCGGCCCCCCATTCGCTCTGCTGGACAGCAGGGTAAAGTAAAATACCGGTTGGCCGAAGCGGCGGCGCCAGCGAGGCCGCCGGCAGCCTCGCGCAGGGCCTCATAAAAGCCCAAATATCTTCATGATTTTTAATGAATTTTTACCGCTTCGCGGCATCATGCTATGCTAACGCTTAGCGCCATGGCATGCCGCTCGTCCCACCCCGCCAAATGATCGCCCGACCCCATGAATAAGCCGCTCGCCGTCCTGATCCTTGCCGCAGGACAAGGGACGCGCATGAAGTCGGCGCTTCCCAAAGTCCTGCACAAAGTCGCCACCCGGCCGATGATCGGCCATGCCCTGGCCGCTGCCCAGGCGCTGAAGCCAGAACGCGTGGTCGCGGTGATCGGGCCGGGCATGGAATCGGTCGCCGATTCGGTGGCGCCGGTTCCGACCGTGGTCCAGGCACTGCAGCGTGGCACCGGCGATGCGGTGATGGCGGCGCGCGGCGCGCTCAACGGTTTCGCCGGCGATGTGCTGGTGCTCTATGGCGACACGCCGCTGACCTCCTCGGAGACGCTCGCCAAGCTGCTCGCCGAACGGCAGCGCGTGGATGCGGCGGTGGCGGTGATCGGCATGCGGCCGGACGAGCCCGGCGCCTATGGCCGGCTCGTCCTCGGCAAGGACGGCACGCTCGATGCGATCGTCGAGGCGAAAGATGCGAGCGACGAGCAGCGTAAGATCACGCTGTGCAATTCCGGCGTGATGGCGATCGATGGCAAGCATCTCTGGTCGCTGCTCGATGCCGTCGGCAACAGCAACGCCAAGCATGAATACTATCTGACCGACATCGTCGGCATCGCGCGCAGCCGCGGTCTTGCTTGCGCCGCGATCGAAGCGTCGGTGGAAGAGATGATGGGCGTCAATTCGCGCGCCGAGCTCGCCGAGGCCGAAGCCGTGATGCAGCGCCGCTTGCGCGCGCGCCACATGGCCGAGGGTGTCACCTTCACGGCACCGGAGACGGTGTTCCTGTCCGCCGATACCGAACTCGGCCGCGATTGCGTGGTCGGGCCGTTCGTGGTGTTCGGGCCGGAAGTGTCGATCGGCGAAGGTGTCGAGATCCCGGCTTTCTGCCATCTGGCCGGCGCCAAAGTCGGTGATCGCGCGATCTTGGGGCCGTTTGCACGGCTGCGGCCGGGTGCGGAACTCGCCGAGGGCGTCCATATCGGCAATTTCGTCGAGGTGAAGAACGCCAAGCTCGCGACCGGCGTCAAAGCCAATCACCTCGCTTATCTCGGCGATGCGTCGGTGGGCGAGGGCACGAATATCGGCGCCGGCACGATCACCTGCAATTACGACGGCGTCGACAAGCACCGCACCGAGATCGGCAAGGACGTGTTCGTCGGCACGAATTCCTCGTTGGTCGCGCCGGTGACGGTCGGCGACGGCGCGATGATCGCGGCCGGCTCGGTGATCACCGACAACGTGCCGGCGGATGCGCTGGCGCTCGGCCGCGGCCGCCAAGTCGTGAAGGAAGGCCGCGCGGGCGCATGGAAGGCGCAGAAACGCGCCGCGAAAGCCGCAAAAAAGAAGCGATGAGCGCGATGTCGGGGGTCGCTACAGCCAGGAACAAGCTCGTGGGCCGCGCGTTAACACGCTTGGCATTTTACGAAGGAAGCACGCTTTAGATGTGCGGCATCGTCGGCATTATCGGACGGCAGGAAGTGGCGCCGCTGCTCATCGACGGGCTGCGGCGGTTGGAATATCGCGGCTATGATTCGGCGGGCATCGCGACGCTGGTCAATGGCTCGATCGAGCGCCGCCGCGCCGAAGGCAAGCTCTCATCGCTGGCGACGCTGATCGATCGCGAGCCCGTCCAGGGCAATATCGGCATCGGCCATACGCGCTGGGCGACGCATGGCGTGCCGTCGGAGCGCAACGCGCATCCGATCGCGACGCGCGAGGTCGCCGTCGTCCATAACGGCATCATCGAGAATTTCCAGGCGCTCAAGGCTGAGCTCACCGGCCTCGGCTTCAATTTCGAGAGCCAGACCGATACGGAAGTCGTCGCCCTGATGGTGACGCGCTATCTGCGCGACGACCTGTCGCCGGAGCAGGCGGTCGAGAAGACCCTGTCGCGGCTCGAAGGCGCCTTCGCGCTGGTGATGCTCTTCGCCGGCCACCACGATCTGCTCATCTGTGCGCGCCGCGGCTCGCCGCTCGCCATCGGCTATGGCGAGGGCGAGATGTATATCGGCAGCGATGCGCTGGCGCTGGCGCCGCTGACGCGCCGCATCGTCTATCTCGAGGAAGGCGATTGGGCGGTGGTGCGCGCGTCGGGCGCGGCGATCCGCGACGCCGCCGGCAAAGACGCACAGCGCGAGATCAAGGAAACCGCGCTCTCCGGCGCGGCGATCGGCAAAGGCAATCACCGCCACTTCATGAAGAAGGAGATCTTCGAGCAGCCGGCGGTGATCGGCGATACGCTGATGGCGCATTTCAACCCGGTGACGCGCAGCGTGCATCTGCCGCATCTGCCCTTCGATCTCGGCGGTATCGAGCGCACGACGATCATCGCTTGCGGCACGTCCTATCACGCCGGTCTGATCGCGAAATACTGGATCGAGCAGATCGCGCGCGTGCCGTGCGATGTCGATATCGCCTCGGAATTCCGCTATCGCTCGCCCGACATGCAGAAGGGCGGGCTTGCGCTTTTCATTTCACAATCGGGCGAGACCGCCGACACGCTGGCGGCGCTGCGCTATGCCAAGGCGCAGCAGCAGCGCATCGTCGCGGTGGTGAACCAGCCGGAAAGCTCGATCGCGCGCGAGGCCGATGCGGTACTGGCGACGCTCGCCGGGCCGGAGATCGGTGTCGCTTCGACCAAGGCATTCACCACGCAGCTCGTCGTGCTCGCCTGCCTCGCCATCGCTCTGGCGCGGGCGCGGGGCAAGATCGACAAGGAGCGCGAGGCCGCGCTCTCGACCGCGCTGACCGAAGTGCCGTCGCGCGCCAGCGAAGTGCTCAATCACGACCAACGCATCGAGAAGATGGCGGCGTGGTTCGCCGAAGCGCGCGATGTGCTCTATCTCGGCCGCGGCACGTCTTTCCCGCTCGCGCTCGAAGGCGCGCTGAAGCTCAAAGAGATTTCCTACATCCACGCCGAAGGCTATGCCGCCGGCGAGATGAAGCACGGGCCGATCGCCCTGATCGACGACAAGGTGCCGATCGTCGTGCTCGTCCCGCGCGACGAGCTCTTCGAGAAGACGCTTTCCAACGTGCAGGAAGTGCTGGCGCGCGGCGGCAAAGTCGTCGCGATCTCCGACAAGGAAGGCCTCGCACGGCTGGACGGCCAGCTCACCGAGGCGATCGAAGTGCCGTATTGCGATCCGTTCGTGACGCCGCTGCTCTACGCCATCCCGGCGCAGCTTCTCGCCTATCACGTCGCCGTCGCCAAAGGCACCGATGTCGACCAGCCGCGCAACCTCGCCAAGAGCGTGACCGTCGAATAGGCGCCGCGCCGTTTTAGGAAGGGACGATCTCGCTGGTACCGCGCCAGGCTGGCTTTACCTTCGCGTTTCGCATCGCATGGGCCAGTGGCACTTCGACGAAGCGATGGGCGGCCACGCCGGCCGCGATGCCAATCACGAAGAGCGGTGGCACCAACCACGGTGTTTGTCTCGCACCCACATCGATGAGTAGCCAACTGACTATCACCAGCAACGGCCAATGGATGAGATAGATGGCGTAGGAGGCGTCGCCGAGAAAAACCAAGCGATCGGCCCATTTTCTTTTCAGATGCGGCTCCAGGGCGAGCGCGCCGCTGACGATGAGAGCGGCGGGTATGCCCCAGCGAAGCACGCGCGGCAGTGATTCCGTCGCGTCCATAACGAAGCCCGCGTTTTCCTGCCCGGCCGGCAAGCAAAAAACGTAGAGCCCGGCGAAGCCGAGCAACAGGATCAAGCCGCCGTACCAGACCGGGCGAACGCGCTCGGGCTTCCAGCGTGCAGCGATCAAAACGCCAAACAGGAAATCGAGGATGATGGGATTGCCCAGGAACCGTAGCACTGGCCAACCAAAATGCACGCGACCGATCCACGCCGCGACAAAGGCGAGCAGCAAAACAGGAACGGCGCGGCGGGAGAGGAGCGCGAGCGTCACCGCAACGTAGAACAACATCTCGAAGCACAGCGACCAGCCGACGGGATCGACCGGCGCGGCGATATGCTTCCATGCCGGCCAGAAGATGAGCGATGCCGCAATGCTCGGCCCGTCCGGCATCGGCCAGCCGGAAAAAGCGCCTATCGGAAGCAGCGTGAGGCTTGCGAGATAGTAAAATGGCGCGATGCGGAGAAAGCGCTTGCGCAGAAAAGAGAGGGCAGGCGGCCGCTTGATTGCGGAGCGATAGATAACGAAGCC
>DATMZZ010000245.1:0-8559 GCA_035573175.1 Allostellaceae bacterium | reverse complement strand
AGCATCGAGAATTCCGGCGAATGTGTCGCGCCGCGCTCCGCATTCCGAAAGCAATGCGTGAGCTGGAAAATGCGCGGCATTCCTGCCACCAGCAGCTTCTTCATCGCGAATTCGGGCGAGGTGTGGAGAAAGCGCGACGCGGTTCCCTCGCCCGGTCGCTCCAGCGACGTTGCAAACGCTTTGAGATGCGGCTCCAGCCCCGGGCTTACTTGCAGCGCCGGCGTCTCGACCTCGGTGAAGCCACGCGCGGCGAACACCTCGCGCATCGCGTTAAGGATACGTCCGCGCGCCTCGAGATGGGGCCGGCGGCGCGCCAGGGCATCGGGCCGCCACCACACACTCTCGGTCATCCAAACATCCCTTTCATAAGACCCACCCCTTTCATAAGACCCATCGAACTGCTAGGAACCTGCGCCAAATCCCATGACCGCCGCAACTGCCGCGCCAAAGGAAGCGCCATGAAGATCAATGCCATCGATATCAGGCCCGGTTTCGTCCTCGAAAACGGGGGCAAACTGATGCTCGTGCTGAAACGCGAAATCGTGCAGCCGGGCAAGGGCGGCGCCTTCACCCAGATTGAAATGCGCGACATCAAGACCGGCACCAAGACGATCGAGCGCTACCGCACGCAGGAAACCGTCGAGCGCGCCGTGCTCGAAGAAAAAGAGATGAATTTCCTCTACATGGACGGCAATCAGGCGACGTTCATGGACAGCGAGACCTTCGAGCAGACCACGGTCGATCGCGAGTTGATCGGCGAGGCCGCCGACTTCCTGCAAGAGAACATGGTGTGCACGGTCCAGACCTTCGAGGGCACGCCGCTCTCGATTACCCTGCCGCAAAGCGTCGTCCTCGAGGTCGTCGAGGCCGATCCGGTGGTCAAAGGTCAGACCGCGTCATCGTCCTATAAGCCCGGTAAGCTCGAGAACGGCCGCCGCGTGATGATCCCGCCCCATATCGGCGCGGGTACGCGCATCGTGGTCAACACCGCCGACGGCTCTTACGTCGAGCGCGCGAAGGACTGATCCGCATCCGATGCCCGGACCGCGGCGCTCGGCGCTGATCAATGTGATGGCCGGGGCCGCGCTCAAAGCGGCCAAAGGCCTTATCCGCGATTTTGGCGAGGTCGAACAGCTTCAGGTCTCCGTCAAAGGCCCGGGCGAATTCGTCACCGCGGCCGATCTCAAAGCCGAGAAGATCCTGCGCGCCGAGCTCTCGAAGGCACGGCCGGGTTATGGCTTCCTGCTCGAAGAAGGCGGCACCATCCGCGGCAGCGACGAGCATCATCGCTGGATCATCGATCCGCTCGACGGCACGACCAACTTTCTCCACGGCATTCCGCAATGGGCGATCTCGATCGCGCTCGAGCGCGACGGCGAAATCGTCGCCGGCATGATCTATGAGCCGATCCGCGACGAGGCGTTCTGGGCCGAGAAAGGCGTCGGCGCCTATGTGAACGATCGACGCCTGCGCGTCTCGGCGCGGCGCCAGCTTGGCGACGCCCTGATCGGCACCGGTATTCCCTTCCGCGAGCGCGGCGATCATCCGGCCTATCTGAAAACCCTGGCCGCTGTCATGGCTGCGACCAGCGGTGTGCGCCGCCCCGGCGCGGCCGCGCTTGACTTGGCCTATGTCGCGGCGGGACGTTTCGAGGGTTTCTGGGAATTCGGCCTCCAGCCCTGGGATATCGCAGCCGGCATCCTCCTGGTGCGCGAGGCCGGCGGCTATGTCACCGACATCGAGGGCGGCCCCGACATGCTGAAGACCGGCAATGTGCTCGCCGCCAACGACCATCTGCATGGACCGCTGGCGAAGCTGCTCAAAGAATCGCTCCACGCGCCGGCATTAACGTGACGGTGGCGGCAACCCCCCACTTAGGGTAGGCTGGCTAAGTCTTTAGTGGCGTTCGATGAGATTTTCTTTGATGGCCTTCTGCCTTCCGCGACGCCTTAAGCCTGGCTACAAGCGGCCCTTCGGTCGCCGCGGATATTTGGTCGCCCTCGCCGGCCTAGGCGCGCTGCTCGTCTCGTCGGCCCAGGCGCAGGTCATCATCGGCGGTCATGGCGGCCCCGCCGTCAGTGTCGATAATAGCGTCCTCGAACGACTCGGCCCGCCGCTTACCTTGCCTCAGCTTTTCCTCGGCGAGCGCAATCCCAGCGCTATCAAACGGCAAGTCGCCACCAACCATCGTACCGCGCATAAAGCGGCGCCGGCGCCCAGCCATCACAGCGGCAAGCGCCACGTCGCGACACGGTCCAAGCATCTCACCAGGCACAAGATTGCTGTGGCCAAAGCGACACCGTCGCGTGTCAGCAAAGCGCCCGTGAAAACGGCTTCGTCGCTCCATCAGATCATCCATCTCATCCCGCCGAAATCGCGTATCGCCAGCGCCGCGCCTGTGCCGGCCGTCGAAACCGTCCATCAAGGGATCAGCCATCAAGCCACGGCGATCAGCACGCCGACCAAGCCTGCCGTCGTGGCCCTCGCAGCCGCTGCCCGGGTACCGGCACCGAAGCAGCCGGCGAGCAACGACACTCCAACGCCGCTTGTGGTGTCGCCGCAACAGGCGCGCGAAGAAGCGCCGCCGGCACCCGTCGCACCGCCCTCGCAGCCCATCGTTGCCGCCGCACCGCCCGCCGCTGCGGTGACGCCGGCCGTGGCTGTCCTGGCGCCAACAACGGCACCGGCACCCACTCCAACCGTAGCCGCGAAACCAACGCCGTCGGCCATCACCATCGCTGCCGCGGTGACGACTTCGACCGCGACCGTCACCCCCACAGCCCCTGTCGCCGCTGCGCCACCGGTGCAAATGGCGGCAGCGACCACGGTCGCGAGCGCCGTAACGGCGGTCAAATTCAAAGCGGGCGCCACCGAGCTTGGCAGCGGTGCCCAGCCGGGCCTCGACGCGATCGCTAACCGGCTGCTTGCTAACGAGAATCTTCGGGTCCAGCTCATCTCCCACGCGACCGGCGGCGCCGACGATGCGATGGAAGCACGCCGCGTTTCGCTGGCGCGCGCCGTCGCCGTGCGTGCCTATCTCATCGACAAGGGCGTCCGAAGCCTGCGCATCGATGTGCGTGCCCTCGGCAATCGTGCGGATCAGGGCCCGGTCGCCGATCAGGTCGATCTTCTGGTTGTGAGCCAATAACGAAGTTCACGCGTTATCGTGAACGTGCAGAGGCAGTGAGGCTAAAGCCGTGACTCGTCCGCGCCGATACCTGATTCGGATGGCCGTTTTCGTGCTCGCTGTGGCCGCGGGTGCGGCGCTGCTCGAGCGGCCGCTCGCCGAATATTTCATGGGCAATCCCGCCGTGAACGGCGTGATCCTGGGCATCCTCCTGGCGGGGATTTTCTACATCTTCGGCCAAGTGCTGCGGCTCAACCCAGAGGTCGCCTGGATCGAGCGCTTCCGGCGCAGCCCGGACGCGCCCAATCTCAACATGAGCACGCCGCGCCTCGTCGCACCGATGGCGACGATGCTCGCGGCGCGGCGTGGCGGCAAGGTGAGCCTTTCCGCCACGACGATGGGGACGCTGCTCGACGGCATCGGCACGCGCCTCGAAGAGGGCCGCGAGACCGATCGCTATCTCATCGGCCTGCTCGTCTTCCTCGGCCTGCTCGGCACGTTCTACGGCCTGCTCGAAACCGTGCAGTCGGTGAAAGGCGTGATCGGCGGCCTCGCGGTGCAGACCAACGACGTTGCGCAAGCCTTCAGCACGCTGCAATCGCGGTTGCAAACACCGCTCGGCGGCATGAGCACAGCGTTCAGCGCCTCGCTCTTCGGCCTCGCGGGCGCTCATCCTCGGCTTCCTAGATCTGCAAGCGGGGCTCGCCTTCAATCGCTTCTACAACGATCTCGAGGAATGGCTCTCGGGCTGGACACGGCTGTCGGGCGCGACGCTGCCGGGCACGGAAGGCGAAACCTCGGCACCCGCCTTCCTCGAGGCGCTGCTCGAGCAGAGCGCCGACAATATCGACAAGCTGCAACGTGTGATCGGGCGCAGCGAGGAAAGCCGCATCGCCGCGAACAACAACCTCGTCGCCCTCGCCGAGCGGCTCGCACTGCTGAGCGATCAGATCCGCACCGAGCAGGTGTTGCTGGTGAAGCTCGCCGAGCAGCAGGTCGATTTGAAGCCCGTGCTGCAGCGCCTTGCCGAGAGCCGCGAGACCTCGCCGATCGACGAAGAAGCGCGCGCGCATCTTCGCAACATCGAAGTGCATCTCGTGCGCCTGAGCGAAGAGCTGGCGCAAGGCCGCGGCGATTCCGTGCAGGAGATTCGCAGCGAGATCCGCTTGCTTGCCCGCACCTTGGCCACCCGCAGCAGGGAAATCGCGCCGGGCTGACGCGGCGCGCCGTGATGGGAGTTCTCTGAGCCATGGCGTATATCTCGCGCCGTCCGCGCCGTCTCGGTATCGATATCTGGCCAGGATTCGTCGACGCGCTGTCGCAGCTCGTGATGGTGATCGTCTTCGTGTTGCTGGTCTTCACCGCCGGCCAATTCTATCTGACCGACGCGCTTTCCGGCCGCGATGCGCAATTGCAGCGCCTGGCGCAACAGGTCGATCAGCTCGCCGACATGCTGTCGATGGCACAATCGGGCAAGACCGATCTGCAATCGAGGCTCAATTCGCTTACCCAGCAGCTCGCGGCGGCCAATCAAGCGCTCGCCGCGGCGCGGGAGCAGAATACGCAATCGGAACAGCGCGCGACGGCGGCACAGACAACCGTCGATCAACTCAACCAGAACATCGCTGCGCTGCGCGATCAGCTCACGCAGATCGCCGCCGCGCTGGGTGCATCCGAGACAAAGAACAAGGATCAGGAAGCGCAGATCACCGATCTCGGCCAGCGCCTCAATACGGCGTTACTCAGCCAAGTCGCGCAGCTTGCGAAATACCGCTCTGAATTCTTCGGCCGGCTGCGCGATGCGCTTGGCAACCGGCCGGATATCCGCATCGTCGGCGACCGCTTCGTTTTCCAGTCCGAGGTGCTGTTCCCACCGGCAAGTGCCCAACTCAACGATGCCGCCAAGCAGCGTCTCGCGGTCGTGGCTACCGCGCTCAAGGACATCGCCACCAAGATCCCAGACGACATTCCCTGGGTGCTGGCCGTCAACGGCTACACCGACAAGCGGCCGATCAACACGCCGCAATTCCCCTCGAATTGGGAGTTGTCGGCGGCGCGCGCGATCACCGTGATCAATTTCCTGATTGCGCAAGGCGTGCCGTCCGATCGGCTCGCGGCTGCCGGCTTCGCCGAGCACGATCCGATCGATTCCGGCGACAGCGAGGAAGCCTACGCCAAGAACCGGCGCATCGAGCTGAAACTCACCGAGCGCTGACAGCGAAAAAGCCGCGGCAGGGACACTGCCGCGGCTTTTGCAATTCTCAAACCGTCAAAAGCTTAACGGCGACGGCCCTTCTTTTTGGCCTTTTTCGCTTTTTTTGCCTTCTTCGCCTTCTTGGCTTTTTTGGCTGTCTTCGCTTTCTTGGCGGTCTTCTTAGCCTTCTTGGCCTTCTTCGCGACCTTCTTGGCTTTCGCCTTTTTCGCGGCCTTCTTTTTTGCCTTGGCCTTGGCCTTGGCCTTGGCCTTCGCTTTCGCTTTCGCTTTCGGTCGCGGACGTGCCGGAGCGGCAGGTGCCGCAGCCGGCTCTTCCGGCTCGTAAGCGGGAGGCGCCAATGGCGCCGGCGGGATGGGCGGGTAGGATGGGCCGTTGCCGTCGTCAGTTCCGTCGATCATTTTCAACCCCCTATACCTCCAATGGGACTGTAAAATTTTATGAGAGGTGTGGGCGAAAGTCGAACGGATTTACATCGTTTATGCCTAGGAAAGCGACCGATTGTTGCTCTAAGGCGACAGCACGTTGCAGGGCGCGCACGGCTTCGCTATAAACGCCGCCTTCCCAGGAGCGCGTACGATGAAAGACGGCATCCATCCCGATTACCATGAGATCACTGTCGTGATGACGGATGG
Organism: Allostellaceae bacterium; assembly: GCA_035573175.1. GTDB lineage: Bacteria > Pseudomonadota > Alphaproteobacteria > ATCC43930 > CGMCC-115725 > CAIKMD01. Next base: position 2,585 of record DATMZZ010000245.1, on the reverse strand, counting down.
CACGACCTACAAGACGCGCTCGACCTACGGCAAAGCCGGCGAGACGCTCCATCTCGACGTCGATTCCAAGTCACACCCGGCTTGGACCGGCGGTCAGCAGCGCCTCCTCGATACGGGCGGTCAGCTCGCCCGCTTCAATAAGCGCTTCCAGGGCATCGGCCTCAAGAAATAGCCGATTCGTCCGCCGAATCAGGGCCCTGTGGGCCCTTGAATTGGCGCCCACCAAACCCATTTTGAAGGGTGTTCGGATGCCGCCAAGGCGGGTCCGGACCTCGTGACGAAACGTGCCCGGCCATGGTGGCGGGTGCGTCAAGGCTCCCATATTGCTCAATGGAGGATGTGGTTATGAACAGCTTCGACTTTTCCCCTCTCTTTCGCTCGACCATCGGCTTCGACCGGTTGACCCGACTTATGGACGCGGCCAGCCAGCTCGATACCGGCTCCCCCTATCCGCCCTACAACATCGAAGCGACCGGCGAGAATGCCTATCGCTTGACGATGGCCGTCGCCGGCTTTGGTTCGGATGATCTCGAAATCACCGCCAAGGAAGGCGCGCTGGTTGTGACCGGCAAGGCCCATAAGGATGAAGAGGCCAAGCAATACCTGCATCGCGGCATCGCGCGACGCGCTTTCGAGCGTCGCTTCCAGCTCGCCGACCATATCCGGGTCGCCGGCGCGAGCCTCGATAATGGTTTGCTCCACGTCGATCTCGTGCGCGAAGTGCCCGAGGCGCTGAAACCGCGCAAGATCGAGATCGCGACCGGCAGCAAGCCGCAGGTGATCGAGCAGAAAGCCGCCTAAGGCTTTCGCATCGACAATCGATCGCAACGGGCAGCCTCGCGCTGCCCGTTGTTTTTTTTGACTAGTTCAGCGTTCGACCAAGCGCGTTGGCGAGGACGAGATAGAGCTTGCCGACATCCGCCGTCACGAAGGTCGCGCCCATCACGTCGGCACGGTCGACGGTGCGCGCCTGCGCCAGCAACTGCTCGAACTGGTCCATGTAGCGCAGCGCCTGCTCGCGGAAGGAGGAATCCGCCTCGAATTTCTCCTTGATGACGGTACTCGTCTGGCGCTCTTGCAGTTGCAAGATATAGCGCGCGAAGACGCCACGCTCGCCGCTATGGAAGCGCTTCCAGATCGTGTCCGGCACCGGCTGATCGAGCACGCGGGCAAGATCGACCGAGAGCGACTGTAGCGTCTCGATGATGAAGGTCGCGGATTTGAGGAACGCGTCCTGCTGATTGCTCTGCGCCTGATCGCGCATGCGCTGTGCGATCTCCGCCGCATCGCCCGCGGCTTTGAGGAAGGTTTGCGTCTGGGTACGGAACAGCTCGCTCGCCTCCCGCGCGCGGCTGCCGGCCTGCTCGGCCGCGCCAACCAGCGAGGCCGATTGGCCGTGATAAATCTCGGCCACGTCGCGCAGCCGGTCGACCGCGAGATCGGTCGCGCCATTGAGCTCGGCCGCTTGCTCGCGCAGCACGACGCGCGCGGACTCGAGCCGCGCATTCGCCTGCTCCAACAGCCCGTTGAATTCGAGGATCTGGCGATGGACCAACCCCGCCGCCTCGTCGCGATGCTGCGTCATCGCGTCGCTCGCCGAGGAGAAGGTGGTGATCTGCGCATGCGCCGCCTCGGCGAGCTCTTGTAGCCGCTTGGACACCGCGCCGGTCGCATCGGCGATCGCGCCGAAATGCTCGTTTAGCATGCTTCGGGCGCTTTGCATGCGCCCGACGGTCTGCTCGACTGCGCCGGATAGATCCTGCACCTGTTGCCGGAAAGCGGCGCCGACTTCGCGCAATGTCGCCCCCGCGGTTTCGCCCGCCGCACCGATACCGACGCTGGTTTCATCGAATTGCTTGGCCAGCTCTATGAGTTGCGCGCTCGCATGCTCCGCCGTCTGATCGAGCATGCGCGTCCGCTCCTCGATCGCCGCCGAGCGCTCGACGATGCGTTGCACCGTCGTGACCGTCATCTCCTCGATCCCACGGGTGCGATCCGCATACATGCGCGAAATCTCTTCGGCACGGCTGGCGGATTTATCGGCGGCATCGCGCAGCGCGCCGGCACCGGTCTGCAACGTCGTGTCGATCGCCGTACCCATCGCGGCGATGTGCTGGGTCGCCTTGCCCATTTCGACGAGTTGGCGCTGCAGTACCGAGCCCAGAGTCTCGGATTGCACGGCGACACGCTGCGCCGCCTCGTAGAGCCGCTCGACATGGCCATCGAGCGCGCCATTGGCGAAATTGGCGCGCTCAGCCGCTTCCGCGGAAACGCGCGCCAACATCTCCGATTGTTGCTGCAAGATCGCGCGAGCTTCGCCGGTCTGCGTCTCGAGCGTGCCGCGCGCGGCATTGAAATGCGCGACCTCTTGCGCGAAGGCGTCGTGCAATTGCTCGACCTGATGCGTGACCTGGCCGCCGCTCTCGCGGAGCGCCGCGATCTCGCGGCCAAGCACCTGCGCCACGCCTTCGAGCCGCGCTTTCGCTTCGTCGGAAATCTGGGCGAGCTGGATGACGCGGAGCTGCACCGTCTCGCCGGCCCGGTTCATTTCGTTGGCGGCCGCGCCGGTCGCCGCTTGCAGATCG
>DATMZZ010000244.1:0-2472 GCA_035573175.1 Allostellaceae bacterium | reverse complement strand
CGTAATAAGGCTCGAGCTCGTCATAGCGCATCGCCCAATCGGCGATGGTTTGATCCTCGGCGATCGCGTCTTTGCCGTAACGGGCAGCGATACGGCTGCGCATCTCGTGATCGAACGGCGTGAAGCGCCAGGTCATGCCGTTCCAAATCGTGCCGGCGCCGCCGAGACCCATGCCCGGCATGAAGGCGCCGAAACGGCGGAAGGGCAGCGCGGTCTCGTTGATCTCATGCCGCAAGGTGAGCGTCTCGAGCGACGGATCGAGGATCAGCTCTTGCCGCACCGCGTATTTGAGCTCGTCGCGGATATGCGGCAGAGCGAAATCGGCTTCCGGCGTACGGAACTTGCCGCGCTCCAGCGCGACGACTTTAAGACCGGCCTTGGTCAGCTCGCGCGCCAGGATGCTGCCGGTCCAGCCGACACCGATAATGACGGCGTCGGTGCGTTTGAGGCGGGTCACCATGGCGACGTACCCCCCTCCCTGGCCCTCCCCCTCAAGGGGGGAGGGGACGTCGCTACTGCGTCCGTGCGCTTTTTGTCAGAGGAAAAAAATTTTCTCGCACCCTCATTATCCCCTCCCCCCTTGAGGGGGAGGGTTAGGGTGGGGGGTAGAACGCGCATCCGAAGCTTTATGCGTAATCGCCGATGGAGCGCGGCTTGGGGCGATGACGCTGGCCGCGCAAATGTTCCATCGCGTGTTGATAATCGGCGGGCAGACCGGGATAGCCGATCATCTTCCATCCCGCCATGTCGCGATTGCCGCCGTAATAGGGATCGGCGAAGAAGCCTTCCATCACGATCTGCAACAGCGAATCGAAGAACTCGCGCGCTTCGAAATTCTGAAATTGCGCGGCGCCGCTCTCGATCTCGGTGAAAGCCGCTTGGCGTTGCGGCTCGTCGAGCGCGGCAAGACGTGCGCCGAACCGCGTCTCTATCCAGGCATCGGCGGCGGCGATGCCCTGGCGGAAGAACTCGCGCGGTGCCAGGTCGAGCTGATAGCCGTGCTCCGGCTTGCCTTTGCCGACCGGCCCGTCGCGATAAAGCCGCGCGCCTTCGCCGTAAGGACCGGCGAGCTCGCAATCGATGAAATCGACGACGCCGCATTCGCTGCCGGAGGGCGACAGCGCGTCGGCGGGAATGATCGTATCAACGGCGGCTTTGAGGAAAGCCGCTTCGGCTTCCGTCAGGGTGAGATAATCGGTCTCGGCCATCTCGCCCAGATCGGCCAAATCAGATCGGAATCACGAGCAGCGTGTCGACGCGGCGCGATTCCTGCACCACGATGCGTTCCTCGAACATCGCCTCGGCGCCGAGCACGATGCGGTCGTGATAGACGCCGGCCGAGAAGATCATCATCTCGCCCGTGACCATGGTACGGATGACGGCGTAGTTCTGGCGGCATCGCACATGCGTCGCATCGATCGGCTCGATGACGAGGCCGGAGAGCAGATGCGTGTAACGCTGCGGCTCATAGACATTGACGCGGCGATAGCCGAAGACGCGATCGACCAGCATGCCGCGGCTGGTGCATTCCATCAGCGGCATCGGCAGGTTCTGGGAGAAATTCTCGCGCGTCGTGATGCGATAGAGACAGTCTTCGGTGAAGAGCTTCGGCCACTCTTCCACAGCGTCGTCGTCGATCGCGCGGATATAACGGGTGTTCAGCGCCTCGATTTGCCGGCGCACGGAATCCGAAACCTCAGCCATGTCAGTAGCCCATCAACTCGCGATAGGCCCGCCAGAAGCCGCGCAGCGCCACTTCGGTGGCGCGCACGCCGGGTTGCGGTTCGATCGTGCGCCCGCCCATTTCCATGACCGCCGATGCTTCATCTTCCGCGCCGGCCGTGCCGCGCTGGACATAGCCGCCCACCGATCCGTCTTCCATCGAGACATAGCCCGCCGGGCCGATGAGATTGGCCTGCGCCTGACGCATGCGGCGCAGCTCGGGCGTGTCATCCTTGTAGCCGAAGCAAGTCCAATGTAGCTCGGCCTTGTTGAGGCCGAGCGGCACGGTCTGGCGGATCGCCAGCGTGTTGTAGATCTGCTGCGTGTTGCAGGTTGGGAAGATCGATTGAATGGCGACGGTGATGCCGTCGTCGAATTCCTGGATGCGGTCGAGGAAGGTCGAATCCTCGAGGCCGACATCGCGAATGACCGAGCGCAGATGGCCGCCTTCGTAATTCTCTTTCTGGATGTCGCGCTCCGCGGCGGAGTAGAGGAGGTTGTGCCAGCCGTCTTTGCCGAGGGCGACACCGCCGAGCATCGACAAGCGGTTGAGCTTAAAGGTGGCGTAGAACGCATGGAGAATGGTCGCGTGATAAGGATCGCGCGAATTCTCCATATAGAGTTTCCAATTGTTCGGCAGGACCTGGTGGTAATAGCCGAGCACCTCGACCGGGCGGTTGAAGATGCGCCGCACATGCGCCGCCATATCGGGGCCGAGATAGGTCTCGACATCCTCAACCTTGTCGCTGA
>DATMZZ010000243.1:0-3448 GCA_035573175.1 Allostellaceae bacterium | reverse complement strand
TGCATCCGACAATACGATCACCCCTTCATCGGCGATGATCTTGCGCATATCGGTCATGAACGCCGACGCATTGATGCGTTTGGCCCGCTCATTGCCGCCGATCAGGCCGGGCATCAGGGTCGCGCTGAACGCCGGCACCTTGCCGCTGGCGTAATCGAGGGGGAACAACGAGATGTCGAGTTGCCCCTTCACCAATGCATCCCATTGATCGTTCGCCTTGAAGAGCGACGCACCCGGATAGACCTGCACGTTGAGACCGACGTTTGCCGCCTTGATCTCTTTGGCGATTATCTGGACCATGTCGTCGCGCACATCGCCCTTTCCGCCGGGGAATTGATGCGAGGCGCGCAAGGTCTGGGCGCTGGCCGCTCCGCTCAGCATGAAAAACGCGGCAACTGCCGCCGCGAAAACGCGGCATCCGACGGACTGGCTCATGATTCCTCCCACTGCCGATTGCCCTTCTTACCACGGGCTGATGTGTTCGAAGGATGGCGCAATTCCCGCGAGGGAACAAGCCCATCGCGATGTTGTGACGGGATCAGCCGACCGCGGGCGGGCACTCGCGTGCTCCTATAACTTGCGCCGGGCGCGCGCTTGACGCCGTCCCTGTGCCTCGCCCATGAGTGAGACGCATGAACGGCAAAGCGCGCGGCTGGCAATTCTGGATCGATCGCGGTGGTACTTTCACCGATATCGTCGCCCGCGCGCCCGATGGCGGGCTGATCGCGCGCAAGCTGCTATCCGAAAATCCGGACCGTTACCGCGACGCAGCGATCGAGGGCATTCGCCGGATTTTAGGCGTGGCGCCGGGCGAAAAGCTGCCCGCCGCTGCGCTCGACACCGTCAAAATGGGCACCACGGTCGCGACCAACGCTCTGCTTGAGCTTAAGGGCGAGCGCACGGCGCTGATCACCACGCGGGGCTTCGGCGATGCGCTACGCATCGGCTATCAGAACCGGCCGAAGCTGTTCGCGCGCCAGATCGTGCTGCCCGAGCAGCTCTATGAGCGCGCGATCGAGGCGGACGAGCGGGTGAGCGCGCAGGGTGAGGTGCTGCGGCCGCTCGATACGGCGGCACTGCGCCGGGATTTGCAGTTGGCCTACGATGCCGGCATCCGTGCGGCGGCGATCGTCTTCATGCATGGCTATCGCTATCCCGCGCATGAACACGCGGCAGCGGCGCTTGCCCGCGAGATCGGCTTTGCGCAGGTCTCGGCGAGCCATGCGGTCAGTCCGCTGATGAAGCTGGTCAGCCGCGGCGATACGACGGTCGTCGATGCTTATCTCTCGCCCATCCTCCGCCGCTATGTCGATCAGGTCGCGGGCGAGCTGGGCGATGTGCGCTTGCTCTTCATGCAATCGAATGGCGGCCTCGCCGATGCGCAGCGTTTCGCCGGCAAGGATGCGATCCTGTCAGGCCCGGCGGGCGGCATCGTCGGCGCGGCGCGCAGTGCCGAGCGCGCCGGCTTCGGGCAGATTATCGCTTTCGATATGGGCGGCACCTCGACCGATGTGTCGCATTACGCCGGCGAATTCGAGCGCAACGCCGAGACGGTGATCGCCGGCGTGAAGCTGCGTGCACCGATGCTGGCGATCAACACGGTCGCGGCGGGCGGAGGCTCGATCTGCCGCTTCGACGGGACACGCTATCGCGTCGGCCCCGAATCTGCCGGCGCGGATCCCGGGCCGGCCTGCTACCGCCGCGGCGGGCCACTCTCCATCACCGACTGCAATCTGATGCTCGGCAAGCTGCGGCCCAAGCATTTTCCCGCGATCTTCGGCCCGGCCGGCGATCAGCCGCTCGATCGCGCGGTGGCCGAGCAGAAATTCGCGGCACTCGCCGAAGAGATCGCGGCAGCGACCGGCGACCGCCGCAGCGCCGCCGAAGTCGCCGAGGGCTTCGTCGCGATCGCCAATGCGACCATGGCGAATGCGATCAAGCAGATCTCGATCGAGCGCGGCTACGACGTCACCGAATACACGCTCTGCTGCTTCGGCGGCGCCGGCGGCCAGCATGCTTGCGGCGTTGCCGATGCGCTCGGCATCGAGCGCATCCTCATCCATCCGCTCGCCGGCGTCCTGTCGGCTTATGGCATCGGTGTTGCCGATCGTCGCGCGATCCAGGAGCAAGCGGTCGAGAAGCCTTTGACCGAGGAGTTGATCCCTGAGCTCATCGAAGCGCTGGATGGGCTTGCTCATGGTGGCGTGGTCGCCATGGCAGCCGAAGGCGTTTCTCCTGCGCAGATCACCGCGCTAAGCCGGGCGCACGTTAAATACCAGGGCACCGACGCGCCGCTTGCGGTGGAGTTCGGCGACGCTGCGGCTATTCGCGAATGCTTCGAGGCCGCGCATCGCCAGCGCTTCGGCTTCGTGATGGCGGAAAAGCCCCTGATCATAGAAGCCATCTCGGTCGAGATCGTCGGCGCGGGCGATGCTGATGACGAGCCGGCGGCGAGCGTAGCCGCAGGAAAAGCGACGCCGATCGGTAAAACGGAAATGTTCAGCGGCGGCGAATCGCATCAAGCAGCCATCTACGATCGCGCGAAGCTCCGGCCGGGCGAAACGCTCGGTGGTCCCGCCATCATCATCGAGGCGAATGCGACGACGATCGTCGAGCCGGGCTGGCAGGCGCGCGTCGATACGTACCGCAATCTTATCCTCGAACGCGCCGCGAAGCGGCCCGATCGCGCTGCCCTGGGCACCAAAGCCGATCCGGTGATGCTCGAAGTCTTCAACCATCTCTTCATGGCGATCGCCGAGCAGATGGGCACGGCGCTGCAAAGCACCGCCTATTCGGTGAATATCAAAGAACGGCTCGATTTCTCCTGCGCGCTTTTCGACCGCACCGGCTCACTGGTCGCCAATGCGCCGCATATTCCAGTGCATCTCGGCTCGATGGGCGAAAGCGTGCGCACCATCATCCGCGCGCATGGTGAAGGCGGCAGCGGTCGCCGCATGCGTCCAGGCGACGTTTATGTGCTGAATGCGCCTTATAACGGCGGCACCCATCTCCCCGACGTCACCGTGATCACGCCTGTCTTTGCCGAAGAGGATCGCGAGGGACGCGAACCGCCGCTCTTCTATGTCGCCTCGCGCGGCCACCATGCCGATATCGGCGGCATCACGCCGGGCTCGATGCCGCCCAACAGCCGCATTGTCGAGGAAGAGGGCGTTCTGATCGACGATTTTCTGCTCGTCGATGCCGGGCATTTCCGCGAGGCCGAGACGATCGCGCTGCTGCAAAGCGCGAAATATCCGGCGCGCAATCCGGCACAGAACATTGCGGACCTCAAGGCGCAGATCGCGGCAAGTGCCAAAGGCGTGGCCGAGCTGCACCGCATGGTCCGCCATTTCGGCCGCGAGGTGGTCGATGCCTATATGCGCCATGTGCAGGACAATGCCGAGGAAGCGGTACGCCGCGTTATCGACCGGCTGTCGAGCGGCAGCTT
>DATMZZ010000242.1:0-10159 GCA_035573175.1 Allostellaceae bacterium | reverse complement strand
CGTCGGCGCCGCGCTCTGTCTCGTCCTCGCGATTTCGATCTACAGGATGTGGCGACCGACCGAGTGGTGGCAGATTCTGCGCGACACCATGCGCGAATCGATCATGATCCTCACCATCATCGCCGCGGCGGTGCTGTTCGGCTACATGCTGACGTCGCTCTATCTGACGCAGACCTTGGCGCAAGGCATCGCCGACATGCATGCGAACCGCTGGGTGTTGATGCTGATGATCAACGTCTTCCTGCTGGTTTGCGGCTTCTTCATTCCGCCGGCGGCGATCATCCTGATGACGAGCCCGATCCTCTTGCCGATCATCACGGCAGCCGGATTCGATCCAATCTGGTTCGGTGTCATCCTGACGATCAACATGGAGATCGGCCTCATCCACCCGCCGGTCGGCCTCAACATCTACATCGTCAGCGCGATTGCGCCCGACGTGCCGCTCGCCCGGGTGATGTGGGGCACGCTCCCCTATGTCATCTGCATGATGCTGGCGATCGTGCTGCTCTGCATCTTCCCCGGCATCGCAACCTGGCTGCCAGATCTGCTGATGGGCAGCCACTGACCGCGCGTTTCGCCTCTACGCGTCATACTCCTCGGCGATGTCCTTGCCGGTGTAATCCTTCAGCAGCGCGGTCGCGATCACGGTGACGACGCAGCAGAGCGCCATGTAGATCGCGATCGACATGCCTGTGTGGTAGACGCCGAAAAGCCAGGTCGCGATCAGCGGTGCAGGACCGCCGGCAATGATCGAGGCGAGTTGGTAACCCAGCGAGGCGCCGCTATAGCGCAGCCGCGGCGTGAAGGCTTCGGCAATCAGCGCCGCTTGCGGTCCGTATTGGAAATCATGCGCGATCAGCGACGCCGCGACCGCGACGAAAATCCAGACCGTGGACATGGTGTCGAGCAGGCCGAAATAGACGAAGCCATAGAGCCCGGTCGCGATCGCACCGAGGATATAGGTCTTCTTGCGGCCGAAAAGGTCGGACACATGTCCGGCGAGCGGCGTAGTGACGAACGAGATGCACGATGCCACCAGCACGCCGACGAGCAGCAGATCGCGCGACACATGCAGCGTGCCGGTGCCATAAGCGAAGATGAAGGCGGTAAAGATGTAATAGGGCGCCTGCTGGCCCATGCGTGCGAAAGCGGTCAGTAGAATCTCGACCGGCTGCTTCTTGATCACCTCGATGAAAGGCGCGCGCTCGATCTTCTTTTCTTCGACGAGTCGGCGGAAGGTCGGGGTCTCGTTGATGCCAAGGCGGATCCAGAGACCGATACCAACGAGGATGATGCTGAGAAGGAAAGGAATGCGCCAGCCCCAGGTGAGGAACGCGTCGCCCGACATCGCGCTGACCGCCAGCACGACGAGATTGGCGATGAAGAGTCCCGCCGGCACGCCGAATTGCGGCCAGGAAGCGACCAGGCCGCGCTGGCCGTTATGCCGCGCCCATTCCATCGCCAGGAGGACCGAGCCGCCCCATTCGCCGCCGACACCGATGCCTTGCACGAAGCGCAGCAGCGTCAGGATGATCGCACCCCAAATGCCAATCACGGCATAGCCCGGCACGAAGGCGACAAGGAGGGTCGCGATACCCATCAGCATCAAGGTCGCGATCAGCGTCGATTTGCGCCCGATGCGGTCGCCGTAATGGCCGAAGATCGCCGCGCCGATCGGCCGCGACAGGAAGCCGACGAAATAAATGAGAAAAGCGTTGAGCGTGCCGACCAGCGGATCGTCGTTCGGGAAATAGAGCTTGGCGAAAACCAGGCCCGTGACGGTGCTGTAGAGGAAGAAATCATACCACTCGATCGTCGTGCCGACGGTCGAGGCGATGACGGCGCGGCGCAGTTCGCTCGCATGATCGATACCCGAAAGCGGGCCGATGGCTTGTGTTGTCGCCATGACGTTTCTCCCACTGCAATCGGTTTTGTGCGCGCCGCTTATCCCGGCGCGATTAGCCCAAAGAGTACGTCCGCCGCGCCAAAGGGGGCAAGCCGCCCTCCCCGCGAAGTCCGGCCTTGCCATGACGCCGGCATCGTGCAATAGTTAAGTAAATGCTTAACTATTTAACACCGATCGACCGCGTTCTCCAGGCCCTCGCCGATCCGACGAGGCGCATCATGATCGAGCGCCTGAGCCGCGGCGCCGCGTCGGTCAGCGAATTGGCCGAGCCGCTCGACATGTCGATGCCGGCGGTGATGCAGCATTTGCAGATCCTGGAGACGAGCGGCCTCGTCAAAAGCGAGAAGACCGGCCGCGTGCGCACCTGCCGCATCGATGCGGCGGCGCTGGCGCCACTCGAGCGCTGGGTCGCCGAGCGCCGCGCGACTTGGGAACAGCATCTCGACCGTCTTGGCGATTACCTCGCCGCGACCGCACCCTCACGAAAAAAACGCAGGAGGCAGAAATGAGTGACAGAAAGACTGCACATGCGACATTCACGATTGAGCGGGTTTATCCGGCGACGCCGGCGCGGGTGTTCCGTGCCTGGTCCGATCCCGCCGCGAAAGCGCAATGGTTCGCCGGCCCGAAAGACTGGACGCAGAAGCGCCGCGAGATGGATTTCCGTGTTGGCGGCCGCGAGCATCTCTCGGGCGGGCCGCCGAGCGCGGACGCGCATGTCTTCGATGCGATCTATTACGACATCGTGCCGAATGAGCGCATCATTTATGGCTACGACATGCATATCGGCGAGACGCGTATCTCCGTCTCGCTCGCGACCGTCGAATTGAAGCCGGAAGGCAAGTCGACGCGGCTCGTCTTCACCGAGCAGGCGGTGTTCCTCGACGGCTATGACGACAGCGGCAGCCGCGAGCGCGGGAGCGGTGTGCTGCTCGATCAGCTTGGCGCGGCGCTCGCGCGGGACGGCTGATCAGCGGCCCTGAAAGGCCGGCTTGCGCTTTTCGGCGAAAGCGCGACGGCCTTCGGCGAAATCGTCGCTCTCCATGCAGCGGTTGGCGATCGCATCGCATTTGGCGCGATCGATATCGCCGCGCGGCTTCATCATCTCGGCGATGATGCTCTTCGACGCGGCGATCGAGAGCGGCGCGTTCTCCGCCATGGTGGTGCAATAGGAGCGCGTGAAGGCCTCGAGCTCGGCTTCGGCCGGCGCGCGATTGACGAGGCCCATTACCTGCGCTTCGACGCCGCTGAATTGCCGCGCGGTGAATAGCATCTCGCGCGCGAAAGCCGGGCCAACGAGGTCGAGCACCTTCTGGACGCCGGGAAGCGTATAGGCGATGCCGAGCTTCGCCGCCGGTATGCCGAGCCGCGCCGTGTCGGCGGCGATGCGCATATCGGTATGGAGCGCGACCAGCAGCCCGCCGCCGAGGCAATAGCCGCGGATCATCGCGATCGTCGGCTTCGTGCAATGCTCGAGCCGGTCGAGAGCCTCGCGCATGTTGTCGCTATCGCTCTCGCTGACCTGCGCGGAGCCAAGCCGCTCCGCGAAGCGGTTGATATCGGCGCCGGAGATGAAGGCCTTCTCGCCCGCACCTTTCAGCACGATGACGCGCACCGCCGGATCTTTCTCGTAATGATCGATGATAGCCGGGATCGCCGCCCACATATCGGGCGCCATCGCATTGAGCTTCGCCGGATTGTTGAACACCATCCAGCCGATCGGTCCATCGATCTCGGCGATCATGCGTTCGGTCGGCGAAATCATGCGCTTATCTCCTTGTCGCGAAGGTGCAGAAAATAGAGGACGGCCCCCTATAGCTCAATGCGCCCCGCGCTCAATGCGAATGCCGGTGGTGCAGATCGGGGTAATGCGGGTGGCGATGGACCAGCCGCGCATGCGCGTGGACATGCGTATGCGGCTCGCCCGCCGGATCGCCATGCGCATGCGTGTGATGATGGTGCAGATCATGCACATGGCGATGCTCGTGCTCGAGCGCCTCATGCGTATGCGCATGCTCGTGCCGCTCGGCGAGGTGGAGATAAAGCCCGATCGCCATGAGGGCGCCGGCAGCAATCAGCGACATCGTCAGCGGCTCGCTGAACATCGCCAGCGCGATCACCGCGCCGATAAAGGGCGAGACCGAGTAATAGGCCGCGGTGCGCGCCGTGCCGAGCGCACGCAGAGCTGCGATATAGACCGTGAGGCTGACGCCGTAACCGAAGAAGCCGAGCACCGCCGCCGCGGCGATTGCCCAAAGCGGCGGCCATTCGACTTGCAGCGCCACGGCCAATGCGACATTCACCACGCCGGCGGCGAGCCCCTTGATCGTGGCGATCTGCAGCGGATCGGAAGCCGAGATCTTGCGCGTCAGATTGCTGTCGATCGCCCAGCCGAGACAGGCCGCGACCACCGCCGCGGCGCTCCAGCCGATCGCATCGACATGGCCCTGCCAGGAGAGCAGCCCGGCGCCGAGCAGGATCGCGAGCGCACCGATGGCGATGCGGCTGTCGACATTCTCGCGGAACACCATCCAGGCGATGGCGATGGTGAAGACGCCTTCGAGATTGAGCAGCAGCGACGCGGTCGAGGCTGGGGTGCGCGTCAGCCCCATCATCAGCAAGATCGGTGCAACGACGCCGCCGGCGAGGATCAGCCCCGCGAGCCAAGGCAGATCGGCACGGCGCAGCGGCGCCTCGGTCGAGCCGCCACCCGCCGCGCGCCGCGTGAGATCGAAGACCAGCAGCCCGCCGCCTGAGCCGAGATAGAGCAGCCCAGCGAGGAGCCAAGGCGAGATATCGCCGAGCAGCAGTTTCGAGAGCGGTGTGGTGACGCCGAAGAGCAGCGCGGACAGCAACGCCAGCGCCGCGCCGGAACGATTCACACGGTGATGGTGGTCGTGGCCGTGTTCATGCGGCGGGCCATCATGCATGCGGCGAGCATAGGGTGCATGCCGGAGCCGTGCTATGGATGGCGTATGCAGATCGCGGAGCGTCCTTCGCCGAATTTCGATGCGCGCCCCGGCGATGGCCGCGTCGACATGCTGATCCTGCACTACACCGGCATGCGGACGGCCCAGGAGGCGCTCGACCGGCTCTGCGATCCCGCCGCCAGGGTCAGTGCGCATTACGTCATCGACGAGGATGGTGCGATCACGCGGCTCGTCGCCGAGGAAAAACGCGCGTGGCATGCCGGAATCTCGTCCTGGCGCGGCCGCAGCGACATCAACGGCGCCTCGATCGGCATCGAACTCGTCAATCCGGGCCATGAATTCGGCTATCGCCGCTTTCCCGAGACGCAAATGGCCGCGCTCGAGGCATTGGCGAAAAGTATTCTCGACCGGCATCCAATCCCGACCCGTCACGTCATTGGCCATTCCGATGTCGCACCGCTGCGCAAGCAAGACCCGGGCGAGCTCTTCGATTGGCCGCGTTTAGCGTGCGCCGGCATCGGTTTTTGGCCTGATTTCGCCCGCCAAACCACGGCAAAGCCGCCTGGACTGCACGAAATCCAGTCGTTCCTCGGCGAAATCGGCTATTTCTGCCCGCAAAGTGGCGCACTGGACGCAGTGACGACCGCCGTGATCCTCGCTTTCCAGCGTCATTTCCGGCCGGAGCGGTGCGACAGCGTGCTGGACACCGAGACAGCACGCCGGATCGCGGTCTGCGCGCGAGAAATTTCCTGATTCGCGTTTGACACGGTCGCGCTTGCGGGTCTTTATCGGCTCGCCAGACGGTCGGATGGCTACCTTCGCCGCAAGGCGGGGGAGGAAAGTCCGGGCTCCATGGAAGCACGGTGCCGGGTAACGCCCGGCGGGGGCGACCCCAGGGAAAGTGCCACAGAAACACACCGCCAAACCTCGCGCAGCCTTGGCTGCGATGGGGCGGCAAGGGTGAAATGGTGCGGTAAGAGCGCACCGCGCGGCCGGTAACGGCGGCGGCAGGGCAAACCCCACCGGGAGCAAGACCAAGTAGGGATGGCAGAACCTTCGGGTTCAGGCGAGTTTCCGCGCCGCTATCCGGGTCGGTCGCGCGAGGCGTTCGGTAACGAGCGTCCCAGATGAATGGCCATCCCCCGCCTCACGGCGGGGACAGAACCCGGCTTACAGGCCGCCTGGCGCTTACCCCCTTGGCCTACTCGGCCATTTCGTACGCAGATCGCGTATATAAGAACAAAAGAAGAACTTAACTTGATCTGGGCAATTACTCTAAGCTCAGTGAATTTATCCACCGATTTCAGGCTAAGTCCTGATTTCTCATCGGTTTTTACTAGGTAAAGGTTTGACATCCCATATTTTCCCATGTTATCCCAGTTAGTCCCAATCACGGAGGCGCGCGCAGGGCGGCGTGCACGCGAATTTCCCGGGACGCTGTCGGATGTCGCGGGCGTGCTTGGGGACGTGCGGTGGCGCTGTTTTCGTCCACATATTTCAATAAGATAGACCGCAAGGGGCGAGTCTCCGTCCCGGCGGCCTTTCGCGCCGCGTTGAACGGACAGAGCTTCTCTGGGATCGTCGCCTTCCCCTCGCCCAAGCTCCAAGCACTCGACGCCGGCGGCTACGATCGGCTCGAAGACATCGCCAAGAGCCTCGACGAACTGCCCGAATTCTCCGACGAGCATGAGGCGCTGCGTGCCGTGCTTGGCGAAGCTGAGCAGTTGCCCTTCGACGGCGAAGGCCGCGTCATCCTCTCGCAGACGCTGATCGATCACGCCGGGATCGGCGAGCAGGTTGCGTTCGTCGGCGCCGGCCGCAGTTTCCAGATCTGGGAGCCGACGCGCTTCCAGCAACATCGCGAAGAGATGCGCGAGCGCGTGCGCCAGCGCGGCTTCACTCTGCCACCGCGGAGTCCCACCAAGTGACGCAGCCGGGCGCGCATATCCCCGTCCTGCTCACCGAAGTGATCGCCGCGTTGAAGCCCCATGATGACGGCCTCTATCTCGACGGCACTTTCGGCGCCGGCGGCTATAGCGAAGCGATGCTGCGCAGCGCTGCATGCCGCGTCGTCGCGCTCGACCGCGATCCCGCTGCCGTCGCGCGCGGCGAGGATCTGGCAAAGCTCTATGCCGGCCGCCTTACCCTCATCGAAGGGCGCTTCTCAGAGATGGGGCGGCTGCTCGCGCCACTCGGCCTCGCGCAGCTCTCCGGCGTCGCACTCGATCTCGGCGTGTCGTCGATGCAGATCGATGATCCGGCGCGCGGCTTCTCCTTCCGCGCCGACGGGCCGCTCGACATGCGCATGGGCCGTGACGGCCGCAGCGCCGCCGATCTCATCAACAGCGCCGACGAAGCCGAACTCGCCTCGCTCATCCGCGAATACGGCGAAGAGCGTTTCGCGCGCCGCATCGCGCGCGCCATCGTCGCTGTGCGGCCGCTGAGCCGCACCAGCGAGCTCGCCGCCGCGATCCGCGGCGTCGTGCCCGACACCGGCGGCATCGATCCCGCGACCCGCACCTTCCAGGCGCTGCGTATCGCCGTGAATGACGAGCTCGACGAGCTCGATCGCGGACTCGCTGCGGTCGAGCGGCTGCTCGAGCCCGGCGGACGGCTCGCCGTCGTCGCGTTCCATTCGCTCGAAGATCGCCGCGTCAAAGATTTCCTGCGCCGCCGCAGCGCCGATGCGCCGAGAGCCAGCCGCCATGCTCCCGCGACACGCGGTCCCGCGCCGAGCTTCCGCCTCATCACCCGCAAGCCGGTCGCGCCCAGCGCCGAAGAGATCGCGCGCAATCCCCGCGCCCGTTCCGCTCGCCTGCGTGCTGCCGAGCGCACCGACGCACCGGCCTGGGAGATCGCCGCATGACTGTGATCCGTCCCGCCACCATCGTCTGGTTCTGCGTCGTTGTCGCCGTCGGCTACGCCATGTTCCAGGTGAAATACGAAGTGATGCAGCAAGAGCAGACGCTCGCCGAGATCAACAGACAGATCACCGAAGGCCGGGAACAGACCCGCGTCCTCGCCGCCGAATGGAGTTACCTGACGCGGCCGGCCCGTATCGAGGATCTCAGCGCCCGCTTCCTCCATCTGGGCAGCATGAACTCGGCGCAAATTCTGCCGCTGAGCGCCATACCCGAGCGCGCCGAGGCGGACGCGCCGCCTGCTCCTTCGTCTGCCACCACCCCCAAGCCGCGTATTGCGGCTGCTACTTCGAGGTCAGAGCGATGAGCACCTCACCGCCGCGCGATCCGAATCCCTGCCGTCCGCGCCATTTCCGCCCCGGCCCTTGCGGCCCCGAGCCGCAGGAAGGTCCGGCCAAGCAATGGATCGAGACCGGCCGCACGCGCCTCATCATCGCCGGCGCGCTGATGGGCTTGGCCTTCGTCGTGATCTCCGGACGGCTCATCGAAATCTCGGGCTTCAAGGCCGGCGATGCCCGCGTGGCGCATGTCAGCACACCGACACGCGTCGAGACCAGTCGCGCCGATATCGTCGACCGCAACGGCGTGCTGCTGGCAACGACGCTGAAGGCGCCGTCGCTTTATGCCGATCCGAGGACCATGGCCGATGCGCGGATCAACACACGCGACGCGGCACGCAAGCTGGCCCAGGTGCTGCCCGATCTCAATGAGAGCGAGATCTACGCCAAGCTCACCTCGGACAAGAGCTTCGTCTGGATCAAGCGTCAGCTGACCCCACGCCAGATGGCGTCAGTGAACGCGCTCGGCATCCCTGGTCTCGATTTCCAGGATGAAGAGAAGCGCATCTATCCGCAGGGCCGCGCCTTCGCACACGTCGTCGGCTATGCCGGCGTCGACAATAAGGGCCTTGCCGGAATCGAGCGCAGCTTCGATGAAGCGCTGCGCAGCCGCCACGACCCGCTGCAGCTCTCGGTCGACCTCCGCATCCAGTCGATCCTCCGCGCCGAGATCGCCAAGCAAGTCACCGAGTTCCGCGCCGTCGGCGGCAGCGGCATCGTCATGAACGTCAACACCGGCGAAGTTGTCGCTTTGGTGTCGCTGCCGGATTTCGATCCGAACGACCCCACCGCCTCGCCGACCGAGAATCTCTTCAACCGCGTCACACTTGGCACTTACGAGATCGGCTCGGTGTTCAAGATCTTCACCGTGGCGATGGCACTCGACGATCGCGTCACCACCCTCGCCGGCGGCTACGACGCAAGCCATCCGATCCATATCGGCCGCTTCACCATCCATGACGACCACGCGCAGAACCGCTGGCTTTCGGTGCCCGAGATATTCAAGTACTCGTCCAATATCGGCGCGGCGAAGATGGCGCTCGATGTCGGCGCCGACCGGCAGCGCGAGTTCCTTGGCAAGCTCGGCCTGCTGAAGGCGCCGAATTTCGAGCTGCCGGAAGTCGCCGCGCCGCTGGTGCCGAGCGTCTGGCACCCGGTCAACGTGATGACCATCGGCTTCGGCCACGGCATCTCGGTCAGCCCCTTGCAGATCGCGACAGCAGTGAGCGCTGTCGCCAATGGCGGTACGATGCATCGCGCGACGATCATCAAGCGTCCCGCGGACGACCCCGTCGGCGGCCGCCAAGTGATGTCGGAAGCAACCTCGATCGAGATGCGCAAATTGCTGCGACTCGTTGTCGAGAAAGGCACCGGCAAGCTCGCCGAAGCGCCCGGCTACGTCGTCGGCGGCAAGACCGGTACGGCCGAGAAAGTCTCCGGCAAGCACTACAACACGCATTCGCTGATGTCCTCTTTCGCGGGAGTCTTTCCGGTCAACGACCCGCGTTACTTCATCATGATCTCGATCGATGAGCCGCATGGCGATAAGCAAACTTTCGGCTATGCGACAGGCGGCTGGGTCGCAGCTCCCGCTGTTTCGCGCAGCGTGGAGCGCATGGCATCGCTGCTCGGAATTCAACCGGTCGACGAAGATTCGCCCGAAATTCGCCGTTCTTTGATGGTCGGCTTGCCGTCACCGTCGGGGCGGAAATTTGCGTCTAACTGACCTCATGGACGGAGGATCAGCCCTCCGCCTTCCCGCCGGGGTCTCCGAACCGGACATTACCGGTCTGACCGCAGACAGCCGCGCCGTGCAGCGCGGCTTCCTCTTTGCGGCGCTGCCGGGCACTAAAGTCGACGGCAAACGCTTCATCGCCGATGCCCTCGCGCGGGGCGCGGCGGCAGTGTTGCTCGGCGACGCGAGCAGCGTGGACGCGGCCGTGCCGCTGCTCATCGATCCCAATCCGCGCCGGCAATTCGCGAAGATGGCCGCGGCGTTTCACGCGCCCCAGCCCAAGACAATCGCCGCTGTTACCGGCACCAACGGCAAGACCTCGGTGACGG
>DATMZZ010000241.1:0-2165 GCA_035573175.1 Allostellaceae bacterium | reverse complement strand
GTAATTGCGGACATGGCCCATATGGATGCGCCCGGAGGGGTATGGGAACATTTCAAGAACATAGTATTTGGGACGCGGATCATTCTCGCTCGCGTGGAACAGCCGACGGCTCTCCCAGAGCTTGTGCCAGCGTGGCTCCGCTTCACGCGGATCGTAGCGATTGGTGGCCATGATCTGCTGCTGTGGTCCGAATTTGCGCCGACTAGGCCACGAAAGCCGAAGTCTGGTCAATCTAGCGCCGGCAACGACAGCGTGATTTGCCGCGCCCGCCCGCCATGCGCTAAGTGCGGTCATGGTGGCGGATCGAACAGCTAAATCTCGCATGCGTCTCCTCGGCTGCGCGCTGGTGCTGGCAGCGGCGATTCCGGTCCCTGCACGAGCTGAGAGCGATCAGAGCCTCGCCTGGTGCAAGGGGCAAGGAAATCCCACACTCGAGCAGCAGATCGGAGCCTGCACGGCGTTGGTCGAGGCCAAGTCCGGCGAGGCTCGGTCGCGTGCCCTCAACTATTTCCGCCGTGCCGGCGCCTATCTCCGGCACCAGGACCTCGACAAAGCGATCAGCGATTTCGGCGACGGCCTCGCGCTCGATGCCGGGAACGCCGCAGCCTATTACGGCCGCGCTATCGCCTATGAAGCAAAGAAGGACACCGACCGCGCCATTGAGGACTACGACGCCGCGATCAAGCTCGATCCGCACAACGTCAAGGCCCTGAGCAACCGCGCCGCGATCTACGCCGATCAGCGCGCCTATGAGCGCGCGCTCGAAGACAACAACCGCGTTATCGAGCTCGAACCTGACCAAGCTGCCGGATATGTCGCCCGCGGGCTCACTTACGCGCGCCGCGGCGACTTCGAGTACGCGCTCCGCGATTTCGACAAGGCGATCGCGCTCGATGCCAAATCGGCCATCGCCCATTTTAACCGAGGCCGCGTCTATTTCAGCAAGGGCGAGATCGAGCGCGCGATCCAAGACTATGGCGACGCCATCGATATCGGTCCGAAAGATGCCACCACCTTCGAGAGCCGCGCCTTCGCCTATCTCAGCCAAGGCCAGATCGACAAGGCGATCGCCGACTACGATGCAGCCCTGCAGCTCGACGCCAAGCGCGCCACGGCGCTTTACGGGCGTGGTAGTGCCAAGCTGAAGAAGGGCGACGCGGGCGGCGCCGACGATATCGCCGCCGCCAGGGCAATCAGGCCCAGTATCGGGAGCATGTTCGATCCGTCGGGTCCCCAACGGTGATGGGCGACGCTGACGTCACGTTTTCCCTCGGCGCGGTGAGGCGCGATATCGCCGATGCGGCACGTCGCGCCGGCCGCGATCCTCAGTCCGTCAAGCTGATCGCCGTCAGCAAGACGGTGCCTGAGCACGCCATCGAAGAGGCCATAGGGCTAGGTCAGCGCCGCTTCGGCGAGAACCGCGTGCAGGAAGCGAAAGCGAAGTGGCCGGCGCTGAAGGAGCGCCATCCCGATCTCGAGCTTCATCTCATCGGCCCGCTGCAGTCGAACAAGGTGCGCGACGCGGTCGAGCTGTTCGACATGATCCACAGCGTCGACCGTCCGAAGATTGCAGCCGCGCTTGCCGAGGAGATGTCGCGAAGCGGAAAGCAGCCAAGGTTGCTGGTGCAGGTGAATACCGGCGAAGAGCCGCAAAAAGCCGGCGTCATGCCGAGCGAGACGGACGCCTTTGTGGCGCGATGCCGTGACGAATACGGTCTCATGATCGAAGGCTTGATGTGCATCCCGCCCTTCGACGAGGAGCCTGCCTTGCATTTTGCGCTGCTCGCCAAGATCGCCGCGCGGCTCGGCTTGAAAGAGCTGAGCATGGGCATGAGCGGCGACTTCGCGAAGGCCATCGCTTTCGGCGCCACTTATGTGCGCGTCGGCACCGCCATCTTCGGCACACGCGACTCGTAGGGTGGGCATCGGCTGTCGCTGATGCCCACGTGCAGAAGCCGGTGGTGGGCACGCTTCGCTTTTCCCACCCTACGGAAGCACATATATCGCCGAGCCGCGCCGCAGCTGTGCAAGCAGCATGAGCAGGTCATGATGCGAGAGCGCGATGCAGCCCGCCGTCGGCGCGTAGCCTGGGCGCGCAAGATGCACGAAGATGGCGCTGCCCCGCCCCCTCACGCGCGGGCGGTCGTTGTGACCGAGAATGAGAA
>DATMZZ010000240.1:0-8569 GCA_035573175.1 Allostellaceae bacterium | reverse complement strand
CGGTGAAGAGCGCCGTCGGCCTCGCGCGCTTTGCTCATTGAAGGTGTACCTTGATCGCAGCGGATGAGAGCGCCCCCGAGGTTTCGTCATGAGCGACCGTCCGGAGGTCGCCGTCGTCATGGCGAATTACAATTGCGCGCGTTTCATCCGCGCCGCGATCCAATCGGTTCTCGCGCAAACCCTGACATCTTGGGAATTGATCATCGTCGACGATGCGTCGAGCGATGATAGCGTCGCGCTCGCGCAGCAGGCGGCGAACGGCGATCCGCGCATCAAGATCCTGACACAGCCGTCGAATCGCGGTCCGGGCGCGGCGCGCAACCGCGCGCTCGAGCTTGTCACCGCTCGATGGATCGCCATCTTGGACAGCGACGATCTGATGCCGCCGCATCGGCTCGAAAGCCTGCTGCGCCGCGCGACCCAGGCAGGTGCCTCGATCGTCGCCGACAACCTTCTCGAATTTTCGTCGCAGACGCAGCCCCGCTCGTTTCTGCCGGCGCGGCTGAATAAAGAGGTGTGCTGGATCTCGCTCGATGCCTTTGTCGGCTCGAACTGCCTCTATTCGCGGACGCCGCCGCTGGGCTATCTGAAGCCGATGATCCGCGCCGACATCGTTCGCGATATGGATGTGCGCTACGACGAATCGCTGCGCATCGCCGAGGATTATTATTTCCTCGTCGAGCTGATGCTGCACGGCTATCGCCTGCTGCTCGATCCGACGAGCGTCTATCTCTATCGCAAGCATCCCGGCTCGGTTTCGCATCGCATGCGCGCCGCCGATATCGCGGCCCTGATCGCGGCCGAGGACCGCTTCGCCCGCCGGGAGCTCGCTTTTTCGCCGCGCGTCACGGCGGCTCTGCATCGCCGCCGGCGCTCGCTCTACTCGCTTTGCGTCTTCGATCGGCTCATCGCGGCACTCAAATCGGGCGATTTCCGGGTGGCCGCCCATTGTGTGGCGACGCGGCCGCATGCCTGGCCGCTGCTGATGCAGCCGCTGCTCGGACGGCTTCGTAAGCTCAAGCGCCCGCAGAAGCTCCTCGAACTGTCTGACGATGACGTGCTGCGCACGATCATCGTCGGACAGCCGAATGCCTATTTGTCGGGTTTCTGAGCCGCGCTAGCTGCCGCGATGGCGCGCGCTATAGTCGCGCGCATGGAACAGGCGATCAGCTTCACATCGGACGGGCTCGCGCTGAAGGGTTTCCTCCATCAACCCGAAGGCGCGGGGAAGCGGCCGGGCCTCGTGCTGTGTCACGGCTTCGGCGGCTCGTGCCGCGGCGCGGGGCATCCGGAGATCGCCAAGGCGCTGGAGCAGGCGGGCTATATGGTGCTGCGCTTCGATTTTCGGGGCTGCGGCCAGAGCGAGGGGCAGCGCGGCGACGTCATCGTCGATGAAGAGATCGCCGATCTGCGCCATGCGATCGATTTCCTGCAAACCCAGCCGAGCGTCGATGCATCGCGAATCGGCGTGATCGGCGCGAGCCTCGGCGGCTCCGTCGCGATCGAGGTCGCGGCGAGCGATGCACGGGCGAGGGTCTGCGTGGCGAACGGCTCGGTCGGCAATGGCGAGCGCCGCTACCGCGCGCAATATCCGGACGACGCGGCGTGGCAGGCGTTCCTGAAGCGGCTCGACGAGGCGAAACGCGCGAAGGCGATGCTCAACCGTTTCGAGATCGTCTACATCCCGGAAAGCGATCGCGCCGGCCTGCCGCCGGGCGCGATCATGGAATTCACCGCCGCGACGGCGCAGAGCATGCTCGACTCATGTCCGGAGCGCGTCGTCGGCAAAATCGCGCCGCGGCCGCTGCTGCTCGTTCATCCGCGCGGCGATCGCGTCGTGCCTTTCGGCGAGAGCGAAGCGCTCGCCGCGGCGGCGGGGCCGAATTGTGAGAAGCACATCATCGAAGGCAGCGCCCATTTCGGCAGCGGCAGCGCCGAGATCGCGAAGCTGGTCCTCGATTTCCTGAAGCGGCATCTTCCGACGTCCTAAGGCGCATCCCAAAAAAATCACCTTTCCCGCGCCCTTCGACGAGCTCAGGAGCGGGGATCCAGGGTAAGCGACGTGCGGCAACCCTGGGTCCCCGCTTTCGCGGGGAAGACGATTAAAAGGACAAAACGAACCACCAAGACGCCAAGACACTAAGCAATCAGGGTTGACCACGGAGACACGGAGAACACGGAGCGACATGATTGCGCGCACCTCTTCGACAGGCTCAGGAGCGAGCAGGAATCCGATCTCCGTGACCTCTGTGCCTCCGTGGTGAATTCTTCTTGGTCCCTTTGTGCCTTGGCGGTTCAAGGTTTTTCTGTGGCCCGCGCGGGGCTATAATCGCGGGCGTCGTCGAGCATCGGACGGGAGGGCGGCATGACTACCGCGCGCGAGAACGAGATCCTCACCAGGGTTGGGCCGGGCACGCCGATGGGCGATGTCATGCGCCAGTATTGGCAGCCGATCGCGATGAGCGACGAGGTCAAGACCGACGGCGATCCCGTGCGCATCATGATCCTCGGCGAGCCGCTGATCGCCTTCCGCGATTCATCGGGCCGCGTTGGCGTGATGGATCACCGCTGCGCCCATCGCTGCGCGTCGCTGTTCTTCGGGCGCAACGAGAAAGATGGCATCCGCTGCATCTATCACGGCTGGAAATTCGACGTCGACGGCAATTGCGTCGATATGCCGAACGTGCCGAAGAATCAGGACGTGAAGCATCGCGTCCACGCCAAGGCCTATAAGGCGATCGAGCGCTATGGGGTGATCTGGATCTATATGGGCGAGCGCCAGGTGCCGCCGCCTTTCCCCGATTACGAGCTCAACGACCTCCCGGAGGACGAGATCCGGGTTCAGCTCATCCAGCAGGAATACAACTGGCTGCAAGGGCTCGAGAACGATCTCGACACCTCGCATTTTGGTTTCCTGCATCTCGGCGGCGCCGATGTCGGCGACCTCGTGCCTGGCGACACGATGTACTATCTCGCCTCCGACCCGATCCCGCAATTCCATATCGAGGAGACGCCGCTCGGCCTGATGTACGGCGCCTATCGCCCGACCGACGAGGCGAACAAAGACACGCATTGGCGCCTGGCGCAGCTCGTGGTGCCGTGTTGGGTGATTCCCCCTGCCGGCATGCTCGCCGAGCAGATCATGATCAAGGGCTATGTCCCGATGGACGACACCCACACCATGGTGTTCACCATCCAGCGCAAGATGGCGCAGCAGCGCTCGCGCACCAAATCGGGCAAGCCGATCCCGGGCCTCGGCTTCGTGCCGAGCGCGGGCAACGAGTACAAGCCCAACACCACCGACTGGTTCGGCCGCTGGCGCCTCACCAACGACGCGAGCAACGATTGGCTGATCGACCGCGAGGCACAGCGCAACGGCGGTGTCTTCAGCGGCATCAGCGGCCTCAATGTGCAGGACGCGGCGATCGGCGGCATGCTCGGCGAGCTGAGCGATCGCACGCTCGAGCATCTCGTCTCGAGCGATGCGATGATCGTCCGCGCGCGGCGCAAGATGCTGGCGCTCGTCGAAGGCTTGGCGGCGGATAAGAGCATGAAGCTGCCGGGCGTCGACGATCCGGGTGTCTATCGCGGCCATCGCGCCGGCAATTTCATCGCGCCGACCGGCAAGCCCTTCCGCGAGGCTTACGAAGAGCAGATGCGCACTCACGCCAACGCGGCGCCGCGCTGGGCTGCCGAGTAGCGCTCACAGACGGGCCAAAAAGGAAAGAGAAGAAGGGGCGATGCGCGGGGGCTTGGCGCTGACGGTGGCGGCATGTCTCGCCGCGAGCCCGGTCTGCGCTGCGACCAAGATCACGTTGCTCTACACGCCGGGTAGCAGCTTCACCGAAAGTTATGTCGGCAAGGATCAGGGGATTTTCGAGAAGCACGATCTCGACGTCACGCTGACCGTGGGGCAGAACGGCTCGGTCATCACCGCGGCGCTGATCGCGGGTTCGGCGCAGATCGGTGCGCCGACGCCGACCGTGTTCCTGCAGGCGCATGAGCAGGGCGTCGATCTCGTCATCCTGGCCAGCGCCAATCGCAATCCGGTGCAGCCGCCGGTGAGCGAGACGGGCATCGTCGCGCGCCAGGGCAGCGGAATCAAAACCGCCGCCGATCTCGTCGGCCGCAAGCATGCCGTGCAGGGCATCGGGAGCACGATCGACGTGCTGACGAAGAAGTGGGTGCAATTGCGCGGCGTCGATTACCGCAAGATCGACTGGATCGAGATGCAATTCCCGACCATGCCGGATGGGCTGAAGACGGGCCTCACCGACGTCGTCTCGGTGGTCGATCCATTCCTCCACCGCATTCTCGGCGCGAAGAGCGGCTATGTGATCGGCGATTTCGGCGAGGTGAGCCCGCCCGGCACGATGGTCGTGGTCTATGCCGCGACGCGCGACTGGGCAAACGCGCATGCCGACGCAGTCGCGGCATTTCGCGCCTCGCTCGATGAATCGCGTGCTTTCATCGAGAACCCGGCGAATGCGGCGAGCGTGAAAGCCAGTATCGCCTCTTATGTTCACCTGCCGCCGCAAGCAGCGGCGTTTATCCAGATCCCGACCAATCTCGATTCCCACGCCGTGCCGCAAGACCTCGCTTTCTGGATCGCCACGACACGCGAGCAAGGCCTCATCAAAAACGCGCCCGATACGGCCACGCTGATCGCGCCGTAAGGCGCCGTAGGAGATTCACAATAAGGCGGTGAGACAGGGAGAAGGGTGTTTCTCATTGTCTCACCGCCTCATTGTGAATGTCTTCTTTATTTGGCGCTCTCTCGGACACGTCACCCCCGCGCCCTTCGACAAGCTCAGGAGCGGGGGTCCACAGATATCGGCTGGATGCCCGCCTTCGCGGGCATGACGGATGGGATAGATGTTGCTATTGCATGGGCAATTGCTCCGACGCGTAAACAAAGGAATCGCCCGTGTATCGTTTGTCCCTGTACCTTGCCGCGACTGCTTTCGTGTTTTCGTCATTGTCCCCGGCGCATGCCGAGAAATTGCGCGTCGGTTATCCCACCGCGGCGCCGGTCGCGCCGATCTTCATTGCCAAGGAGAAAGGCTATTACGCGACCGAAGGTCTCGATGTCGAGCTCGTGCCCTTCGACGCCGCCGGCCCGATCCCGGTCGCGATCACTTCGGGCTCGATCGATATCGCGCTCGCCGGCAGCACGGCGAGCTTCTTCAGCCTCGCGAGCCAGGGCGCGGTCAAGATCATCGCCGGCGCCGTGCATGAAGTGCCGGGCTTCCATGCCGAAGCCATCGTCGCGACGAACAAGGGCTATGATGCCGGCGTCAAATCGCTGAAAGATCTCGCCGGCCACACCGTCGCCACGACCGCGATCGGCTCGTCCTTCTATTACGCGCTCGGCCTGGTCGCCGATAAATACAACATCGATCTCAAATCGCTGCGCATTCTGCAGACCCAGAAGAATGCCAACACGGTCTCGGCCGTGGCCGGCAATCAGGTCGATTTCGCGGTTGGCACCTTCACCGGCTTCACGCCGCTGATCCATGAAGGCAAGGCGAAGCTGCTGGCCTATATCGGCGAAGAGGTGCCGTGGCAGATCGCCTATATCCTCACCTCGTCGAAGATCGCCGACAGCCAGCCCGAGACCGTCGAGCATTGGCTCGCGGCCTATCGCCACGCGGCGAAGGATTATCACGACGCCTTCACCAACGCGAAGGGCGGGCGCGAGGACCAGGCGACGGCGCCGGCGATCCTCGCGATCATGGCGAAGTATCTCAACCAGAGCGCCGAGCGGCTCGATTCGAACATCGGCTATGTCGATCCCGAAGGACGGCTCGACGTGCCCGATGTCCACCATCAGGCGGAATGGTTCGCGGCCCAGGGCCTCGTCAAAGGCAAGCCCGACGCCGACAAGATCATCGCCTCGCGCTACATCCGCCCGTGGACCGGCGTGCATTGAGAAGAAAGATCACGGTGAGCTGGCGCGGAGAAGATTCGCTGCGCGCCCCACTTGGCGCGGTGCCGATCGCGGCGGTCACGCTTCGGCGAGCCATCGCAAGGCGCGTATCCCAGGCAGGAAAGCATATTCGCCGCCTCTCGTGATCACGAAACGGGGCAAACCCTTGAGTCGGAGAGGCAGCGGCCGCCTCGGGATGTCGAAGCCGGTGTCTTCCGCGTTCGCGCCCGCGATGGGATCCTTGCTTGTGCGGCCGCTAAAGAATTCGCTGTTGTTCATCCATTCCGACTGGACGAACTCGAACTGGCGTCCGAGATGCGCGCCGACGAAGGCGAACATCAGCCCGCGATCGACGCCATCGTCGTCGAGGACGCCGTCGGGCAGGGGCGGGCCATAGGACGTGCCGCGCCGGATCATGCGGTGGATGCGCGCAACGCCGGCAATCTCGGCATCGCGCGGATTCATTCGGCGGATATGCGATCCGGCCGGCGTCCTATAACCGATCGCGTCATCCCCCTTGAAGCCGAAGGCATTGTTGCGCAGCGGATCGCTTCCGAGCGTTGGGTCGTCATGCACCGGGCAGAGCGCCAGCGGTGCGCCGCTGCGCCACCGGCCCATCATCTTGGCGGCGAGCAGCTCCTCCGCCCCCGTATCCGCGGCGTTCGCTTTGAGGTAGCGCCGGAAATCCGCGACGCGCTGATGCAGTTTGCGAAAAGCAACATAGCTTCCGTTGCGCCCGAGGATCGCCGGCTGCGGGATCGGGGGCGCCTCGCTCATCTCGTCGGGATAGCCGAGGACGAACTCGCCTGCTTTCAACGGCGGCTCTTCGGGATTGGTCCCCGGAACGCCGCTGTCTTCGATCGCGGGATGGCTGATGCCGTCGCGGTAGCCGAAGGCTTCCTTCTCGCTGGGCAGCGCATGGCAATCCTGGCGCCAGATCGAGGTGATCCCGTCCATCTGGTGATACGCCTCGCGCGCCCGCGCGAGCGCCGCCTCGAGCCGCGCCTGATCGGGCGACAGCGCCGTGATGATGACATGCACATCCGGCGAGCCGAGCGGCTGTTCCCAATGCGCGGGATCGCTTTCGCCGGTATCGCCGAGAGCCCGTGCGCGCGCCGCCATGCCGTCGCGGAATTCCGGCGCGAAGCTGTCGAGCGAGGCTTGCGGCAGGCGTAGTGCCTTGAGGCCTTGATAGGTGAGCGCAGCGCTCACCCAGGCGTCGCGCGGCGCCGCATTCGCTTCGGCCGCGGAGGAGACGACCGCTGCGAGACGTCGCAGCAGCGCGCGGCCACCCGCATAATCGTCGATGCGAAAAAGAATATAAGTGGCGGCATACGGCGCGGGCCGCGGCCGCAACACGCCGCTCTGGATGTCGTCGAGTTCGAGTGTGGATACGCTCACGCCGCCTCCCGTCCTGTCACTTCGTCGCGAGATTCGTCCAGAAGCGCTCGAGACTCTCGTCGCCGCCGAACAGCGTCGTGAAGATGGTCGAATCCGCCAGCAGGATGTCGCCAGCGCGCTCGCCTTCGGGCGGCATCCAGAGGAACATGTTGAATTCGCGGTTGCCTGCATCGATGAAGGGATGCGGCCGCGACAGATCGACCGGCTGGCGCGCGAGCACGCGGATCGCTTTTGGATCATCGGTCGTCACCGCATAGTGCGGCAGGTGCATGTGGAAATTGAAGGTCTCGACGCCGCTCAGCCAGCCGCGCGTATCGAGATCCTTCGCTACCGCGAGCGGAGCGATCCGGTTCGTGCCTTGAACCGTCGCCGGGCGCAGCCCGTAGCGGTTCTCGACCGGCACGCCGAGCCCTTGCATCAACCCGCGCGTGTATTGGCTGAAGCGCTGCTGCCGCGGCACCAGCGGGTCGCCATGATGGGCATATTCCACCGCGCGTTCTTTGAGATCGGGCGAGCCGCCGACATCGTGGTGCGGACCGAGGATGAGACAAGTGCCCTCGCGCCGGAGAAACTGCCGCAGTGCCTCGACCTCGTCGCTTGATGCCTCCTGCCTGGTGACCAGATGGTCGAGGCCGAACACCATCAGCGTGTCGGTGTCGGCGAGGATACGCTCGTCGAGCGGCAGCTTCTGCCCTGCCTGGTCGACGCGCTGATAGACCGCGACCGGCTGTCCGGTGATGTCGCCGACGACGCTCTGAAATCGCACCAGCGAAAGATGGAAGAGCTCGAGCGTGCCGGCGATGCCCTGGAGGAACATCGCGGGCGAAAACGCGGCCGCTTCGAAATTCGGCCAGCCGGCGCGCCTGACTTCCGTCAGGGTCGAGAAGCGGTTGTCGAGCTCGGCAGCATCGCGATTGGCTTCGCCCGGGTAGCTCCACGACCAATAGATACTAAAGCGCCGCTGCCCCAGCGCTTGTTTCCGCAGCTGATGGGTTTGGTTGTAGCTTCGCGCCCGGCTTGGGGTCTGGGGCATGGGACACCTCTCTCGGAACACGCCACGCGGGCGTCCTTACGAATGAGCAGGAGCGCCGCTTCTGGGCATCGTTGTCGTCGCATCGCGCTGGGAGTCGCGCTCGCTCGCGATCAGCCGGCTCAAGCCGTCATATGCTGCGTATTTGAAGGCATAGGCGTAAGTCGGCGTGTTCATCGACATGTTCATGATCGTGCTCATCGTCGCGC
>DATMZZ010000239.1:0-4117 GCA_035573175.1 Allostellaceae bacterium | reverse complement strand
GCCGCGGCGATGCCGTCGAGCTCCGGCATCTGCAAATCCATCAGGATCACGTCGTAATCCTTGGCGCGCACGGCATCCACCGCCTGGCGGCCGTTATCCGCGAGATCGACGCGATGGCCGGCATGCGACACGATCAGCTGCGCCACATGCTGATTGACCTTGTTGTCCTCGGCGATCAGCACATCGAGCGGACGCTGCGGCACGGTGACGGGCGCCGCCGACGAGGGTTCGGGCGTTTTTTCGATCGCCGGCGCCGCAACGCGCTCCAGCGGGATCTCAAAGCAGAACACGCTGCCCTCGCCGACCACGCTCGAGAAGCCGATCGTGCCGCCCATCAGCTCGACGAGCTGCCTCGAGATCGAGAGGCCAAGGCCGGTGCCGCCAAAGCGGCGACTGATCGAAACATCCGCTTGGGTGAATTTCTCGAACAATGACGCTTGCGCCGCCGGGTCGATGCCGACGCCGGTATCCGCTATTTCGAAATGCGCGACGGCATGATCGCCGAGCTCGCGCGGCACGGAGACATCGATATCCACATGGCCGCGATCGGTGAATTTGACGGCATTGCCTGCGATGTTGAGCAGCACTTGGCGCAGCCGCACCGCATCGCCGCGGAACCAGCCATACGCCGCCGGATTGACCGCCATGCCGAGTCGCACATCTTTCTGCGCCGCGCGCGGCCGCAGGATCGAGACGACGTCGTCGAGCGTCTTGTTGAGATCGAAATCGGCATATTCGATCTCGACCTTGCCGGCTTCGAGCTTCGATTCGTCGAGGATGGCGTCGATGATGCGCAAGAGCGACGACGCGGAATCGCCGATCGTCCGTGCGTAGTCGCGCTGCTCCTCGTTGAGGCCCGTCGCCATCAGCAGGTGATTCATGCCGAGAATACCGTTCATCGGCGTGCGGATCTCGTGGCTCATATGGGCGAGGAAAGCCGATTTCGCGCGGTTCGCCGTGTCCGCATGCTCTTTCGCCGCGCGCAACGCTTCTTCGTTTCTGACGCGCTGTGTGATGTCGCGTGCGACGACCACGAGCTCGGTCGATGTGGCACCGGTCTCGGAGGAACGGCGCCAGCTCGCCTCGACCGAAATCATTTCGCCTTTCTTCGTGCGGCTGCGATAGACGACAAGCGCCTCGCCTTTGGCGCGCACCTCCTCTTCGGCCTCCGCGAGCGCCGGCAGGTCGTCGCGATGCACGCGGTCTTCGAGCTTGGTCCCGATCAGCTCCTCCGGCTCGCAGCCATAGATGCGCCGCGCGGCCGGCGACACGTAAACGGTCTCGCCATCGTGGGTCAGGACGATCAGATCGGAGGAATTGTCGGCGAGAAGACGATAACGCTCCTCGTTTTCGCGTGCGCGCAGCTCGGCACGCGCGCGGCGGGTCAGCTCGCGATGGAGCATCAAGGCGATCGCGCTGACGAGGCCCATGAAGCAGGCGACGAGCACGCAGATGATGATGGCCTTATGCCGCCAATCGACGAGTACCGCCGCTTTCGGCACGGCGACACTGATGAGCAGCGGCAAGTCGCCGACCTGCTTATAGACATAGAGCCGCGTCCCGGGTCCCTGAAGGCTTGCGGCTTCGAATTGTCCCGCCCGTGCGCGAACGAAATAATCGAGGATCGGGCCGTTCTTGATGGTATGGCCGAGATCACCGTCGCGATGCGGCGTGCGCGCGATAATCGTGCCGTTGGTCATCAGCAGCGTGATCCACATGCCGTTGTCGATCTTGATGCCGCGGAAGAGTTGCTCGACGTATTTGAGACGCATCGCGCCGGCGACCACGCCGGCGAAGGTGCCGCCGGGGTGATCGATACGACGGCTGAGCACGATCAGCGCGTCGCCATCGAGGGTTTGGTAGTAAGGCGCGGTAATCTTGATGCCGAGATCCGGATTGTCGCGATGTATCTCGAAGAAGTCGCGACCGACGAAATCGTAGCCCGTCGGGAGGCGCGCGGTGGAGCTCAGCTTCAGCTTGCCTCGCTCATCGAGCACGAGGATCGAGCCGTATTGCGGCGCGCGGGCGGAATTGTCGAAGAGGACCGCGTCGCGCAGCCTCGGGCTGAGTGTCTCGATCTCGGGCATGTTGAGCCCTTCCGCCACGGCTTGCAGCGACAGCGCATAGGTTTCGAGGTCGCGGCGGATCTCGACTTCGAGCGTCGAAGCGAGGTTATGCGAAACCTGATAGGCGCTTTCGATCGCCATCTCGCGCGTATCGAGCAAGCGCCAGCTGGTCAAGCCGAGAACGCCGCAAAGAATTGCGGCGGCTCCGACGATCAGCATCGCCGCGGGCGTCTGTCTGAGACGGGTCACGCGCTCGTCCGTTTTCTCGTGCTCGCAAAACGCGGGCGACGCCGCATTGCGCGCCCGCATCCAGGCTCGGCGCGAAAGGTTAATTTAGGCCGAAAACGGCCTCTCGCGGCCTCGCGAAACCGCTAAAATCCAAGGCAATTTTGGAGGGTTTTCGCGGCCAGCGCCGTATTACCCGGAACCCGAAACTGCGGCTTGGCGCACGCGCAATAGGGAGTAGTAGAAACGGATCAGCGCTTGCGCGCCACCATATCGATCAGCGCGCACATCCCGCCGCGATGCTGCATGCCCTCGGGCTGCTCGCGATCGTATTCGGCGAGGTGCAGTATCTCGCATTCGGCGAAGGCGGCACGCAACAGCTCCGCCGTGTACATATTCTCGACGAAGGGCGGACCGCCGGTGCCGTAACCAACCTGTTCCGGCCGGTAACCCTGGATCATCACGAGCCCGCCGGGCTTCAGCACGTCTTTCATCTGGCGGAAGATGCCGTCGCGCCACGCCGGCCCCGCGAACTGGAACAAAATTCCGACCACGAGATCGAAACGCGGCGCCCCCCAATCCCAGCTCTCGAGATCGGCGCAGATCGTCTCGATCGCCACGCCGAAGCGCTTCGCGAGAAGCTTCGCTTTGGCGATGCCTTTGGACGACAGATCGACAGTCGTGACTTTGAGCCCCTGCCGCGCCAGCCAGACGCCGTTGCGTCCCTCGCCATCGGCAATCGCGAGCGCCGTCATGCCCGGCTTCAAGCGATGTGCCTGTTCTTGGAGAAACGGCGTCGGCTCGGTGCCGAACCAGTAATCAGCGCGATCGAAGCGCTCATTCCATTGCGCGAGCTCGCGCTCTTTCGGACGCGGCGAGGTCGGCGGCGTGCTAGCGGCAGGCATGGTGATAGGATCGCCCAGACGCCGCGCCGATTCAATGGGGCGAACGGCTAGGGGGTGAACCGCTAGCGCGCGCTCGGCACGATGCGCGCCAGCGCCACGCCTTCATTGGCGAGATCAAGCACATGCTGGCGTTGATTGGAATCGAGATCGCGCTCGTAAATGAGGCGTTGATTCTCGCGTGCGTTCGGGAGCGCCGCGGCGGCGCCATAAAGCAGAAAAGCTTCGACCGGGTCACGCGCCATACCGATCGCGTTGAGCTTACACCAGGCAAGCAGCTCGATCGCACGCGGATCGCCGTTGTGCGCCGCTTGCGCAAGCCAGACGAGATCGTTGTGCGTGGGGCGGCGCGCCTGAATGCGCGCGGCCACCACCTGCAGCGGATCGATCGGACGCGCAGCAACCGGGACCGGCGTGGAAGCCTGGGCTGGCGTGGCAGCCGGCACAGCGATTGGCATCGGCGCCGCAACTTCCACCGGCTCCGATGTGACAGCTTGCGCAACGGCCCGCGGCACCGGCGCCGGAAGAGGTACCACCACGCTCTGCGCGTCGCCGCAGACCGCGGCAGCGCTTTCGAGGCATTGAAACCGGCCGTCGAGGCTAAAAAACTCCGCGCGCGCTGCCGGGAGCTGAGCCAGAAGGCTCGCAGCGGCAAGCGCGCCGATCACGAAAAAGCGATTCATGCCCGCTCGTCTCGCAAAGGCCGTGCCAGAAAAAACCTCATAAAATCAGGCAGTTTTACGCGAAACATCGAATGAACCGGCAAATCTTGCCCGCTTACATTTTGCCGCGGCTGAAAATTGCCGCCTCATCCGTTATTGCCTACGGCACAGTCCTCGCTTTTGCGGCAACACCGCCACAAAGCTGCCGGGTTTCTTCGTACGCTGAGGGAATGGATTCGATGCGATGGATCTTCTCGATCGG
>DATMZZ010000238.1:0-7896 GCA_035573175.1 Allostellaceae bacterium | reverse complement strand
TCCGACGACGCGCTGCCGGTGATAGGTCAGCTTGCTCAGGGCGTCGAGATCATTCGCGGCGTGCTGCGCAATCTGCCGTCCTCGCCCGGCGTTTATCGCATGATCAACGCCAAAGGCGACCCGGTCTATGTCGGCAAGGCGAGCAATCTCAAGAACCGGGTCACGAACTACACCCATATCAACAACCTGCCGAACCGGCTGCGGCGCATGGTGGCCGAGACGCGCTCGATGGAAGTGGTCATCACCCACACCGAGGTCGAGGCGCTGCTGCTCGAATGCAATCTCATCAAGCGCTTCATGCCGCGCTACAACGTGCTGCTGCGCGACGACAAGTCGTTTCCCTATATCCATTTGACCGCGCACGAATTTCCGCAAATCACCAAGCATCGCGGCGCGACCGGCGAGCCGGGCGATTATTTCGGACCGTTTGCTTCGGCCGGGGCGGTGACCCGCACCCTCATCGCGCTGCAGAAGGCGTTCCTGCTGCGCTCCTGCACCGACAGCTATTTCTCCAGCCGGACACGGCCTTGTCTGCTCTATCAGTTGAAGCGGTGCAGCGCGCCGTGCGTGGGTCGCATCGACCAGGAGGGCTACGCCAAGCTGGTCGAGGATTCGCGCTCCTTCCTCAAAGGCCGCAGCCAGGACGTCCAGGCGCGGCTCGCCACGACCATGACGGAAAAATCCGAGGCAATGGATTACGAGGGCGCGGCGCTGATCCGCGACCGCATCCGCTCGCTCACCCAGGTGCAGGGCCGGCAGGACATCAACGTCCAGGGGCTGGGCGATGCCGATGTCATCGCCGGTCACCAGGCCGGGCCGCATAGCTCGGTCCAGGTATTCTTCTTCCGCGGCGGGCAGAACTGGGGCAACCGCGCGTATTTCCCGAGCCACACCCAGGACACCAGCCTGCCCGACATGCTGGCCGCCTTCATCGGCCAGTTCTACGCCAACCGCACCGCGCCGCCCTGCGTCCTGGTCAATGAGATGCCGTCCGAGGCCGAGCTCATCACCGAGGCGCTCTCGACCCGGGCCGGGCGCAAGATCGAGCTCAACGCGCCGCAGCGCGGCGACAAGAAGAAGCTGGTCGAGCATGCGCTGATCAATGCGCGCGAGGCGCTGGGGCGGCGGCTGGCCGAGGGCGCGGCGCAAGCGAAGCTGTTGCAGGGCGTCGCCGATGTCTTCGGCCTCGATTCACCGCCCAACCGCATCGAGGTTTATGACAACAGCCACATCCAGGGCACGAATGCCGTCGGCGGGATGATCGTCGCCGGGCCGCAGGGCTTCGTCAAAAACGCCTATCGCAAATTCAACATCAAATCCGAGGAGATCACGCCGGGCGACGATTTCGCCATGATGCGCGAGGTGCTGACGCGGCGTTTCGCCCGCGCCATCAAGGAAGACCCCGATCGCGACCGCGGCACTTGGCCCGATCTGGTGCTCATCGATGGCGGGCAAGGCCAGCTCTCCGCGACGTTGCGCGTGCTCGCCGATCTCGGCATCGACGATCTACCGGTGGTCGGTGTCGCCAAGGGACCGGATCGTAACGCCGGGCGCGAGCGTTTCTTTCGCGAGGGCGAGGAGCCCTTGAGCTTGGAGCCGAAGGACCCGGTGCTCTATTACCTGCAACGGCTGCGCGACGAGGCCCATCGCTTCGCGATCGGCGCCCACCGCCAGAAGCGGGCAATGGCGATCACCGGTTCGCCGCTCGACGAAATTGCCGGCATCGGCGCCAAGCGCAAGAAGGCATTGCTGCACCATTTCGGCTCGGCGCGCGGCGTCGCCGGCGCCGGCCTCACCGATCTTGAGCGGGTCGAAGGAATCAGTAAAACCGTCGCAAAAAAGGTTTATGACCATTTTCATGCCGAAGGCTAAGATCGTCGCGACGCAATGCTGACCACCCTGCCCAATTTGCTGACCCTGTCGCGGATCATCGCGATGCCGCTCGTGGTCGTGACATTCTACGTCGACGCGCCGTTGGGCCCGTGGCTGGGCGCCGCGATCTTCGCCATCGCCGGCTTCACCGATTGGCTCGACGGCAAGCTCGCCCGCGCCTGGGAGCAGCAATCGGAATGGGGCCAGTTCCTCGACCCGATCGCCGACAAGGTGCTGGTCGCCGCGACCCTGCTGATGCTGACCGCGACGCAGCGCATCTCCGCCTGGTCGGTGCTGCCCGCGCTCGTCATCCTGTCGCGCGAGATCCTGGTCTCCGGCCTGCGCGAGCATCTCGCCGGCATCCGCGTGAAGGTGCCGGTGAGCAATCTCGCCAAATGGAAGACGGCGATCCAGATGTTCGCGATCGGCGTGCTGCTGGTGGGCGATTCCGCCCCCGAGATCCTGCACGCGAAATTCCTCGGCGAGGGCCTGCTGTGGATCGCCGCGGCCTTCACCCTGGTGACCGGCTACCAATACTTCCGCGCCGGCATCGTCCACGTGAATGTCGAGGAAACGCGGCGCCAGCAGACGCAAAATACCAAAGGCGCCGCGATGAAAACCGCCAAGCCGAGCCAGGCCACGTAACCGATGCATGTGTTTGGCCTCGCCGGTTGGAGCGGCAGCGGCAAAACGACTTTGATGACGCGATTGCTGCCGGCGCTGATCGAGCGCGACATCAGCGTCTCGACCATCAAGCACGCGCATCACGCTTTCGATGTCGACCAACCGGGCAAGGACAGCTATCGCCACCGCGAAGCCGGCGCCACCGAGGTCATGATCTCATCCGAGCGGCGCTGGGCGCTGATGCATGAGCTGCGCGGCGCCGCCGAGCCGTCGCTCGAGGAATTGCTCAGCCATATGTCGCCGGTCGATCTCGTGATCGTCGAGGGATTCAAGCGCGCCGCCGTGCCGAAGCTCGAAGTCTATCGCGCCGCGGTCGGCAAGCCGCTGCTCGCGCCCGAGGATAGCGATATCGTCGCCATCGCCTCCGATCTGCCGATCGCCGGGTTGGGCAAGCTGCCCCGTTTCGCGCTCGACGATGTCGGCGCGATCGCCGATTTCATCATTGCTCATCTCCACATCGCGGTACCGGACCGTGGCGCAGCTCAGTGACGATTGCTTCGCTTTCGGCGGCGAGCTGATGTCGTCGGCCGCCGCGCTGGCGCTGCTGAAGGAAAAGCTTTCGCTCGTCACCGAAGCCGAGCGCGTGCCGCTGAAAGACGCGGTCGGGCGCATCCTCGCCGAGCCGCTGGTCGCGACCCGCGACGTGCCGCCCGCCGACAATGTCGCGGTCGATGGCTACGCCGTGCGCTTCGTCGATCTCGTGCCCGGCGGCGAGACCATATTGCCGATCGCCGGCCGCGCCGCCGCCGGCCATCCGCTGCGCGACGAGGCGCCGGCGCAGAGCGCGATCCGCGTCTTCACCGGCGCGCTGCTGCCGCAAGGCACCGACACGGTGCTGATGCAGGAGGATTGCAAAGTCGCGAGTGGCGCGGTGACGATCCCGGCCGGCATCAAGCGCGGCGCCAATTGCCGCGAGGCCGGCGAAGACATCAAGGCGGGCACCTTGGTGCTCGCGGCGGGACGGCGGCTGCGCGCGCAGGAGATCGGCCTCGCCGCCTCGCTCGGCCTGACCTCGCTCGCGGTCTATCGGCCGCTGCGCGTCGCGCTGTTCTCGACCGGCGACGAGCTGCGCGAGCCCGGCGACGGGCTGTCCCTCGGCGCGATCTATGACGCCAATCGCTACACGCTGCAGGCGCTGCTGCAAGGCCTCGGCGCGCAAGTCTCCGATCTCGGCATTCTCGCCGACAAGCCCGAAACCGTGCGCGCGGCGCTTGCCGAGGCGGCGCAGACTCACGATCTGGTTCTGACCTCGGGCGGCATGTCGACCGGCGAGGAAGACCATGTCAAAGCCGCGGTCGAGGCACTCGGCAAGCTGCATTTCTGGCGCCTCGCGATCAAGCCGGGCCGGCCGGTGGCGATGGGCCAGATCGGCCGCGTGCCTTTCGTCGGCCTGCCCGGCAATCCGGTCGCGGTG
This sequence comes from Allostellaceae bacterium, assembly GCA_035573175.1. Classification (GTDB taxonomy): domain Bacteria; phylum Pseudomonadota; class Alphaproteobacteria; order ATCC43930; family CGMCC-115725; genus CAIKMD01. The sequence continues at coordinate 3,926 of DATMZZ010000238.1, read as the reverse complement.
ATGGTGACGTTCTTCCTGCTGGCGCGGCCGCTGATGCTGCTGCTCTCCGGCGCGGTCGATCCCGGTCCCAAGCTTTATCGCGTGCGCGCCGGCTTCGATTACAAGAAGCGGCCGAACCGCACCGAATATGTCCGCGCGCGGCTGGTGCGCGACGCCGAAGGCGGCTGGATCGCCGAGAAATTCGCGCGCGACGGCGCCGGCATCCTGACCTCCATGGTCGAAAGCGACGGCCTCGCCGAGATCGCCGAAGGCGTGACCAAGGTCGAGCCGGGGATGGCGGTCGATTTTTTGCCGTTCAGCGAAGTGATTCCGTAGAAGACTCGAACCGCCCCTTCGAGACGCCGCCTGCGGCGGCTCCTCACGGCAAGCACGCAAAGACGCTAAGGCAGAGATTCACCACGGAGGCACGGAGGACAGCGAGCACTCAGGATTTGGCGCGCTTTGCGCACCGTTAAGCCCTTCTCCGTGTTCTCACTGTCTCCGTGGTAAATCTTCTTGGCGCCTTTGCGGCTTGGCGGTTCGAAGGTTCTAAACAGCCCCGGAACCACCTACATTACCCTCATGAAACTCCTCTATTTCGCCTGGCTGCGGCAGAAGATCGGCACGGCCGAGGAGAATCTCGATCCGCCGGGCAATATCGCGACCGTGGCGCAGCTCATCGATTGGCTGAAGACGCGGGGGCCGAATTATGTCGATGCGCTCACCAACACCAAGCTCGTGCGCGTCGCGGTCAATCGCGAATACGTCACCTACGACCATCGCTTGACGCCCGGCGACGAGGTCGCGCTCTTCCCGCCGGTCACCGGAGGCTGATGCGATGATCCGCGTCCAGCGGGAGGATTTCGATCCCGGCAAAGAGATCGAGGCGCTGACGCGCGGCCGCACCGATATCGGCGGCGTCACCTCGTTCATCGGCCTCGTCCGCGACATGGCCGGCGGCGACAAGATCGGCGCGATGACGCTCGAGCACTATCCCGGCATGACCGAGCAGCAACTCGAGGCGATCGAAGCCGAAGCGAAGCAGCGTTGGCCGCTCGACGCGGTGCTCATCATCCATCGCTATGGCGAGTTGAAACCGGGCGATCGCATCGTGCTGGTCGTCGCCGCGTCATCGCATCGCGACGCGGCTTTCGATGCGTGCCGCTTCCTGATCGATTGGCTGAAGACGAAAGCGCCGTTCTGGAAGCTCGAAGAAACCGGAACCGGCCCGCGCTGGGTCGAGGCCAAAGACAGCGACGACGCGGCAGCCGCGCGGTGGAAGACGGAATAACCTCTATCGCCTTGGCGACAAGGCGCGCGATTTGATCCGAACTTTCGCGGCCCCGGGCCGGAAATCAGCGGCAACGCGCGTTAGGTAACGCCGCGTCCGCGCAGGCAGTCGCTGCATAAGATCGCCATCTTCGAACCAGCCGACCGCCTTTGCCGTATCAATCGGATTGAGCGTGGCACCGAAAAGCGCATGCGCTGCACCAATACCGCGACCGAGCGACACATTCCCCTTCAGCAACAAAACTTCGAGGTCGATATAGTCTCGCGCTTCGACACGGTCGTGCAGTGCCTTGAGCTTCGTCGCCAGAAGATCGAGAGGCGAGGCAATCCACGGTCCCTCATCGAGATGCTCCGGATCGCCCACTCGTCCGATCTTCAAGCTCCCGAAGAAAGACAGCTTGACCGGCTTTCCACCGATCCGGACCGAGACGACCAACGTTCGCGGCGCTCGTTCGAGAATTGTCGCATCGGCCAGCAGCGGTAGCGCCGCGCGCAATTGCTTTTCACCAAGCGGCTGGTCGGAGAAAAAATCAAAATCGACGGACTTGCGATGACCGAAGCGCAACGCAACGGCCGTGCCGCCATAGAGCACCCAGTGCATCGGAAGACGCGGTGCAAGCTCTTCCCAAAATCGCCGCTGTGCGCTGGCTAGAATTTCGGGATGAAAAGAACTCATCCAAAGCGCCGACGCGGAAACGCTTTTGGATGCAAATGATAGTGGCGGTGCCAGAAAGCCCAGGACCGCTTATCAAGCGCACCGGGCGGCGCGGTCACAAGCGCCCGCTTGAAGGCCGCTTCGCCCCAAAAACGGCGTGCGGCGACGTAATCATCTTCGGTTCCGAGACGAAGGATCTGCCGTAACAGGACAGGCGGTGTGCGCAAGGTTTCCGAAGGTTCCTGCCACCACACGTAGCGCTCGGCGAGTTGCAGCCGCGACCGGTGGCTGAGCCTGGCGGAACGCCGGGCGACACTCACTTCGCGCCGACGGTTTCCGGTTGGCGGACCATTTTGTCGAAATCGGCCATCAGCTGCTTGGTGATCGGGCCGACGGAGAATTTGTGATCGCCGATCTGCGTCACCGGCGTCACTTCGGCGGCGGTGCCGGTGACGAAGACTTCCTGCGCCTTGGCGAGCTCTTCCGGCATGATGGCGCGCTCGATCACCTTGATCCGCCGCGCCTTGGCGAGGCCCATCACGGCGCGGCGGGTGATACCGTCGAGAAAGCAATCGGGCGTCGGCGTGTGCAGCACGCCGTCAATGCCGAGGAAGATGTTCGCGCCGGTCGCCTCGGCAATCTGGCCGCGCCAATCGAGCATCAGCGCGTCGTCGAAGCCTTGGGCCTCGGCCTCATGCTTCGAGAGGGTGCAGATCATGTAGAGGCCGGCGCATTTGGCCGCCGTCGGCGCGGTATTGGGCGCAGGCCGCGCCCATTTCGACCATGCCATGCGGATGCCTTTGGAGCGCGCCTCGGGCGTGAAATAGGCCTTCCAATCGTCCCACACCGCGATCGCGAGATGGATCTCGGTGAGTTGGGCCGAGACGCCCATCTGCTCGGCCCCGCGCCAGGCGATCGGGCGGACATAGCCGTCCTGGATGCCCGAAGCGCGCACCGTTTCAATGGACGCAGCTTCGATCTCCTCCAGGGTCCAGGGAATCTCGAAACCGAGGATTTTCGCCGAATCGATCAGGCGCTGGGTATGCTCGCGCAGCTTGAAGATGCGGCCGCCGTAGATCCGCTCGCCCTCGAAGACGCTGCTGGCGTAATGCAAAGCGTGGCTCAGGACATGGATATTCGCGTCGCGCCAATCGACCAGCTTGCCGTCCAACCAGATGGTCCCGTCGCGATCGTGAAATGCTCTTGTCGGTGTTGCCATTACGTCCCTCGTGCCTCGCCCGCTCTTAGGAAGAAATATGGGCCTTCACGCGCCTTGCCGAGCATGTAACAACCCTGCTAAAAATATGTCAACATGTCTGACGTAAAAGCGATCGATACCGTGCCGAGCTCCCATGAGGAGGAGCTGCGCCAGGGTATCGAGCTTTTGTTCTACGCCTATCGCGATTTCACCGCCGAGCCCGACGCGATCCTGGCGCGCTATGGCTTTGGCCGGGCCCATCACCGCGTGATCTATTTCGTGGGCCGCCACCCGCATATGAGCGTGAGCGAGCTGTTGGGCATCCTGCGTATCACCAAGCAAAGCCTGGCGCGGGTGCTGGGCCAGCTGGTGCGCCAGGGCTTCATCGTTCAGCACACCGGCAAAAGCGACCGCCGCCAGCGCCTGCTGCAGCTCACGCCCGCCGGGATCGATCTCGAGCGCGAGCTGTCGGAGAATCAGCGCCAGCGCATCGAGCGCGCCTATGCCGAAGCCGGGCCGCAAGCGGTTGAAGGTTTCCGCAAGGTCATGCTGCAGGTCATATCGAGCGATCTCGACCGCGGCCGGTTCCGGCGCGGGCGGTAGTGTTTCGAACTTCCGTTGGCTGAGTAGTTTCCCTTCCCCGGCGCCCTTCGACGGGCTCAGGAGCCGGCGACTGTGTTGGCTGTCAAGCAATAGCATGATCAGGATCGAAGGTTTGGTCGATCTTGATCAGTGTATTGGCGAGAATAACCAGTTTTCGCGCAGCAGCGATGATAGCGACCTTAGCGGGCTTGCCAGCCTCGC
>DATMZZ010000237.1:0-7013 GCA_035573175.1 Allostellaceae bacterium | reverse complement strand
GGCTGATGCCGAGCATCGGATCGAGCTTGCCGGCGCGATCGAGCGCCGCGAGCTCGTCGGAGCCGCCGACATGCACGCCGTCGATGAAGATTTGTGGCACCGTCGTGCGGCCGCGGGCGCGCTGTACCATCTCCGTACGCTTCGACGTATCGGCTTCGACGTCGATATCCTCGAAATCGACGCCTTTGCGCTGCAGGAGATTGCGCGCCCGCGCGCAGTAGCCGCACCACATCGTCGTATACATCTCGACTTTGGCCATGTTCTTCCTTCTATCTACCCGCTGGGCGCGAACCACACGCGTTTTTTCCTTCTATCGTTGCGCGCGCACCACGCGCGCCAGCGTCAACACATCGACCCGCGCCGCGCCGGCGCGTTTCAGCACCCGGGCGCATTCCTCGACCGTCGCGCCGGTGGTCAGCACGTCGTCGATGAGGACAACGCGCTTGCCGCGGATTTTATCCGGATGCTTGACCGCGAAAGCGCCCGCCACATTGCGCCGCCGGGCCGAGGCGTTCTTGTAGCCTTGAGATGGGGTGCGGCGGCGGCGAGTCAAACAATCGGCCGCGACCGGCGGGCCGCCGGCTTTGGCGATCGCATGCGCCAGCACGGCGGCCTGGTTGTAACGCCGGGCAAAAAGCCGCGTCCAATGCAGCGGTACCGGCAATTGCAGATCGGCATCGGCGAGGAGTTCGCCGCCAGCGCGCTGCATCCATTGCGCCAGCGGCGGCGCGAGATGCAGCCGGTCGCCATGTTTCAGCGCCAAAATGAGCGGCCGGCTGGCATCGTCGTAGCGCATCGCCGCCCGCGCCCGGTCGAAGCGCGGCGCGTCCGCCATGCAGGCGCCGCAAAGCCCGCCGGGACCGACGTCGAAATCGAAGGGGTAACCACAGGACGCGCAGCAGGGCGCGCCGAGGAAGGTGATCGCGCGCCAGCATTTCGTGCACAGCGTCCCGGTCGCGGCGACCGGCACGCTGCAGGAAAGGCAGCGCGGCGGGAGCAGCAAATCGAGCAGGCGGTCGCGCGCGCGGCGCAGCCCGGCGGCCGGGGCAAGAGCGAGCATCGCCGGATTGTCGCCCCGCGGCGGGTGACGGGGCAAGGCCTGCGTGCCATATAGGCTTCCATGGCCGATCCCGCCCCTAAATCAAGCGCCAGCGCGCCGAACCCGATCGCGATTTTCGACCGCCATGCGCTGCGCCGCCATCGCGCGCGCGCCGTGGCGCTGGATGGCGACGCGGGTTTCCTCTTTCACGAAGGCGCCGAGCGGCTCCTCGACCGGCTGTCCGATATCAAGCGGCCGTTCACCCGTGCCCTCGATCTCGATTCACGCGATCTGCTGATCGCGGAGCGGCTGCGCGCCACCGGCATAGAGACCACCGTCGCTGGCGAAAATGGCCCGCTCACCGTCGATCTCGAAGCCCTGCCCTTCGCGCCGGCGAGCTTCGATCTCGTCACCAGCAGCCTCGCCTTTCACTGGATCAACGATCTGCCCGGCGCGCTGCTACAGCTGCGCCATATCCTGAAGCCCGACGGGCTGTTGCTGATCAATCTCTTCGCCGGCGAGACGCTCGAGGCGCTGCGCGTCGCATTGCTTGAAGCCGAAAGCGAGGTCGAGAATGGCGCGAGCCCGCGCATCTCGCCTTTCGCCGATCCGCGCGACCTTGCCGGGTTGTTGCAGCGTGCCGGTTTCGCGTTGCCGGTCGTCGATAGCGACCGCATCACCGTGGACTATCCCGACGCCTGGAAGCTCATGCGCGATCTGCGTGCGATGGGCGAGACCAACGCCACCGCGCTGCGCCACCGCCATTTCACGCGCCGCGCGACGATGTTGCGTGCAGCCGAAATCTATCGCGCGCGTTTCGGTGACGAGCAGGGGCGCATCCCGGCGGAATTCGAGATCGCCACGCTGACCGCCTGGGCGCCACACGAGACGCAGCCGCGCGCGCTGCGTCCCGGCAGCGCTGCCACGCGACTCGCCAATGCGCTCGGCACCGAGGAGCACCCGGCGGGCGATAAAGCGACGCCATGAGAGATTAGGAAAAGAGATGGTCGATCCGAAGCAAGTCATCGTTCCCACCGGCACCGGACAGGCAGACGCGCTGCTCCTGAGCTGCATCGATTATCGCCTGCCGGGCAAGATCGCGCGCTACATGGAAGGACGCGGCCTCGCCGCGAATTACGATCACATGATCCTCGCCGGCGCGTCGCTCGGCGTGACGAATACCCTCTTCCCGCATTGGGGACAGAGCTTTCGCGATCACCTCGATCTTGCGATCAAGCTGCATAGCATCCGCCGCGTCATCATCCTCGATCACCGCGAATGCGGGAGTTATCGTGTCATTTTCGGCACCAATTTGTCGGGCGACGAAGAGACGGCGCAGCATGCGCGCGAACTCCATCGCCTCGCGCGCGAAATTCGCGAGACCTACCCCCAAATCGCGGTCGAAACCTTGCTGATGGCACTCGACGGCAGCGTCGAAACGGTGGGATAGTCCGGTTGCTTAGCCGGGCGGGGGGCGCTGTTGCTGTGCCGCGCCGGCCATTCGGGGAGAGCGACCATGCACGATCATTCTTGTTGCGATCTGACGACGCTGCGAACCACGCGGCGCCGCTTTCTGACCCTCGCGAGCCTCGGCGGCGGCGCGACGTTGCTCGGTCTTGCGCCGCGCGCGGCCAGAGCCGCGGGCGATGTCGACAGCGTCGTGCTGAGCTGCATGGATTACCGGCTCATGGACGATGTCGGTATTTATCTCAATGGGCGCGGGCTCAAGGACAATTACGATCACCTCATCCTCGCCGGCGCGTCGCTCGGCGCGGTAACCCCGAAATATCCGCATTGGGGACAGGCTTTTTTCGAGCATGTCGGCCTCGCGATCAAGCTGCACAACGTGCATCGCGCGATCATCATCGACCACCGCGATTGCGGCGCCTATCGGCTGATCTTCGGCAAGGACGCGAAGGGCGAGGAAGAGAAAAAGCTGCACGCAACGCAGCTTCATAAGCTCGCGAAGCTCCTCCACGAGAAGCAACCGAAGCTCGCGGTTGAAACCTATCTCATGGATCTCGATGGCAAGGTCGAGAACATCTAGAGCCGTCGCTGCAGGAGCGTGACCAGCGGCGCATCCGCCGCCGGCATCGGATATTCCGCCATCGCCGCGGGCAGGACCCAGTCGAGCACCTGCGTCTCGCGCGATGTCGGCGTGCCTTGCCAGCGCCGGCAGAGATAGAGCAGCAGCAGGATGTGAAACGTGTCGTAGCGATGCGAGGCGAAGCCGAAGGCTTCGAGATCGCTTTCGGCGACCGTAACGCCGAGCTCTTCGTCGAGCTCGCGGCAGAGCGCGGCTTCCGGCGTCTCGCCGCTCGCGATCTTGCCGCCGGGAAATTCCCAGAGCCCCGCCATCGCTTTGCCTTTAGGTCGCTGCTGCAGCAGCACCCGGCCGCGTTCGTCGATCAGCGCGGCGCTGACGATCGGCACGATGGGAAGCGGATCAGCTCCGGTAGCTGCCATTGATGTCGATATAGCGATGCGTCAGATCGCAGGTCCAGATTTCGGCACGGCCTTTACCGATGCCAATATCGACCTCGATCAGGATATCGCGGCCCGCCATATGCTTGGCGACCGGCGCTTCGTCATAGCCCTGCACCGCGCCGCCTTTCTCGGCGATGCGCACACCGCCTGCCGAGATCGCGAGCTTGTCGCGGTCGGCTTTTTCGCCCGCCTTGCCAACCGCCATCACGATGCGGCCCCAATTTGCATCGCCGGCCGCGAGCGCGGTCTTCACCAGCGGCGAATTGCCGATGGCGAGCCCGATCTTGCGCGCCGCGCGCGTCGAAGCAGCGCCCGTCACGCGCACCGTAACGAATTTCTGCGCACCTTCGCCGTCGCGCACGATCTGCTGCGCAAGATCGACCAGCACCGCATCGAGGGCGCGGCGGAAATCCTTGAGCCGAGGATCGGTGGCGCCCGCCACACGTTTGTGCTTCGCCTTGCCCGTCGCGAAAAGCTGCAGCGAATCGCTGGTCGAGGTATCGCCGTCGACGGTGATCGAGTTGAAGCTCTTCTCATTGCCGGCAACGAGCAGCGCTTGCATCACCGACGCCGGCAGCACCGCATCGGTGAAGATATACGCGAGCATCGTGCCCATACTGGGCGCGATCATGCCGGAACCCTTGGCGAAGCCGTTGATCGTGACCGGCACGCCGTCGATCGTCGTGCGCTGCGTCGCGCCCTTCGGGAAAGTATCCGTCGTCATGATCGCGCGCGCTGCATCGGCCCAGGCTGCCGCCGAAACGTCGGCAAAGGCGCCCGGCAAAGCGGCGACGATCTTTTCCGCCGGCAATTTCTCGCCGATGACGCCCGTCGAAGCGACATAGATCTCGCGTTGATCGCAGCCGAGTTCTTGCGCCGCGGCTTTGACGGTGGCTTCGACCGTCGCCTTGCCTTGGCGACCGGTGAAGACATTGGCGTTGCCGGAGTTGACGATGACGGCACGTGCCTTGCCGCGCGGCAACGCGCGCCGGCACCAATCGACCGGCGCTCCCGGCATCAGCGAGCGCGTGAAGACACCAGCGACCGCCGTGCCCGGATCGAGCAACGCGACCATCAGATCGGTTCGGCCTTGATAGCGGATGCCGCAATGTGCGCTGGCAAGGCGCACGCCGTCGATCGGCGGCAGATCGGGGAAACACTCCGGCGCGAGCGGCGAAACGTTATCGGCCATGGCAGCGCCCCCGAACGCCGTCCGCTGCTTACTTGCCGAGCTTGTCCGGCGCGGTCGCGGGCGAGAGCGTCGGCGGCGGGGGCGCCCCACCGCCGAGACCGCCGCCCGGAATCGCGAGCGTCGGCGCGGCTGGCTGCGCCTGTTGCTGGGGCTTCGGTGCCGCTTGCGGCGCCGGTGCGTTCGAGGCGAGCGCCTTCCCGTTCTGATCGAAGAGCTCGATCTTCGCCTGGCCCGCCAGTTCTTTCAGCTTTGCCGAGACGATCTGCTGCGTCATCTGCTGCGCGATCTCGGGCGCGACCTGCTCATAAGTCCCGGCCTTGCCCTGCCGCTTGTCCTCGACCTTGATGACGTGCCAGCCGAATTGCGTGTGTACCGGCGTCTGCGAGAAATCGCCGGGCTTCATCGCGAAAGCGGCGTTGGCGAATTCCGGCACCATGTCCTGCTTGGTGAAATAGCCGAGATCGCCGCCATTCGATTTGCCGGACGGATCGATCGTCTTGTCCTTGGCGAGAGTCGCGAAATCCGCGCCCTTCTTCAATTGATCGATGATGTCCTTTGCCTCTTGTTCGCTCGAGACGAGGATATGGCGCGCATGCACCTCTTCGGTCTTCGGCGCTTCCTTGGCGTATTGGTCATAGGCCTGGCGGAGCTTGGCTTCGGTGATCTGGCTGCGCGCGATCGAGGCAACATAGGCGTTGACCAGGATCTGCGTCTGCGCCGCGGCGAGCTCTTGCTTCACCTGCGCATTCTGATCGATCTTCGCCTTCTTCGCCGCCTGTTCCAGGAGCTGCGCATTCACGATGTTGTTGAGAAGCGCCGGATAGACCTTGTCGAGCGGCTGCTGCTGGATCTGCGGCGGTGCATTGCGGAGCTGAAGCTCGAGGTCGGAGCGATGCAGCACCTGGCCATTGATCCGCGCGACCACCGGATCCTCGCCGCCGCTTTTCGCCAATTCCGCGGCAGCGCCTTTCGAAGGGGCTCCTTTCGAGGCTCCTTTCGATTTCTGCTCGGCAGCAAAGGCCGGCATGGCCATAAGCACGGCAAGGGAAGCGGCGATCAGAACACGATACGCCATGGCGATCATCCTTTCGCTTAAGACCCGGCGCTCATATCCGCTCAGCGGGGCCGGGTCTGGCGCGCCTTAAAGCATAAAGGCTAGGCCGGAACAAGCGCGGAACCCCCGGATTGCCCTTAAATTGTTGTGACGAATTGACACTTTAGGGGGTTATTCCTATTTCTTTTGAGTTCCCGCCCCACCCTGCCCGAGGCTTTGATGATTGGCGCCCTCGCCCGGCGACTGTTTGGTTCGGCAAACGATCGCTACGTCAAGAGTCTGGGCACTCTGGTCGACGACATTAATGCGCTCGAGCCGGAACTGGCGGCACTTGACGATGAGGCGCTCCGGGCCCGGACCCAGCAATTCAAGGACCGGCTCGCCCAGGGCGAGGAACTCGACGACCTCCTGGTCGAAGCCTTCGCCACCGTCCGCGAGGCGGCCAAACGGACCCTCGGCCAGCGCCATTACGACGTCCAGTTGATCGGCGGCATCATCCTTCATCGCGGCATGATCGCCGAGATGAAGACCGGCGAAGGCAAGACGCTGGTCGCCACCCTTCCCGTCTATCTCAACGCGCTCTCGGGCAAGGGCGTCCACGTCGTCACGGTGAACGACTACCTCGCCAGCCGCGACAGCGAATGGATGGGTCAGATCTACCGTTTCCTTGGCCTAACCGTCGGCTGCATCGTCCACGGGCTTGACGACGTACAGCGCCACGACCAATACGCGGCCGACGTCACCTACGGTACGAACAACGAGTTCGGCTTCGACTATCTCCGTGACAACATGAAGTTCCGGCTCGAGGAGATGGTGCAGCAGCCGTTCAATTACGCGATCGTCGACGAAGTCGATTCGATCTTGATCGACGAAGCGCGCACGCCGCTGATCATTTCTGGCCCCTCCGAAGATTCCTCCGACATGTATCGCCAGGTCGATCGGCTGATGCCGAACCTGGTCGCCGAGGATTTCGAGAAGGACGAGAAGCAGCGCACCGTGACGCTCACCGAGGTCGGTGTCGAGAAGGTCGAGAACCTGCTGCGCGAGAGCGGCCTTCTCACCGAAGGCACGCTCTACGACATCCACAACATCGCCCTGGTCCATCACACAAACCAGGCGCTGCGCGCGCATAAGCTCTTCGCGCGCGACACCGATTACATCGTGCGCGACGACAAGGTCGTGATCATCGACGAATTCACCGGCCGCATGATGGAAGGCCGGCGCTATTCCGAAGGCCTGCA
>DATMZZ010000236.1:0-8666 GCA_035573175.1 Allostellaceae bacterium | reverse complement strand
CATCCCCGCCTGCCTGCTGCCGTTTCACGACGATCTTTCGATCGACGAGAAATCGTACCGCCGCCATCTGAGCGATGTCGCCGCGGTGCAAGGCATTGCCGCGATCACGATCAACGCGCATGCGACCGAAGTCGCGTCTTGCAGCTTCGACGAGCAGCGCCGCGTGCTCGAGATCACGCAGGACGAGATCGGCACTAAGACGCCGATCGTCAACGGCATCTATGCGGAGGGCAGCCTTGAAGCCGCGAAGCTCGCGCGCATGGCACAGGAAGGCGGCGCCTCGGCGTTGCTGGTCTTTCCGCCGGGCCCGTTCACGCTGGGGCAACGGCCGGAGATGGCGCTTGCCCATTTCCAGCGCATCGCCGACGCCTCGGACCTGCCGATCATTGTCTTCGAATATCCGCTCGCCGGCGGCCAGGGCTATCCGCTCGACACGCTGCTGAAGCTGTTCTCGAAAGTGCCGACGATCCGCGCGATCAAGGATTGGACGCCGCAGGTGCCGTTGCACGAGAAGAACATCCGTACGCTGCAAAGCCTCGACAAGCCGGTGAATGTCCTGAGCACGAACAGCTCGTGGCTGTTCAGCTCGCTGGTACTTGGCGCCAAGGGTCTGCTCTCGGGCTCGGGCAGTGTCATTGCCGATCTGCAGGCGCGGCTCTTCCGTGCGATCCAGGCGAACGATCTCGCCGAAGCACGGCGGCTCAACGACCGCATCTATCCGACGGCGGAAGTGTTCTACGCCGATCCTTTCGTCGACATGCACAACCGCATGAAGGAAGCACTCGTGCTCCTGGGCAAGCAGCCGCGCGCGGTGGTGCGGCCGCCGCTTGCGAAGCTTTCGCAGGCCGAGATCGAGCGTATCCGCGTGGCGCTCGTCAAAGCCGGGCTGCTCGAAGGCGGCGCGCGTAGCGCCGCCTGAAACAACGCGCGCGCGGCGATGCGGCTCGCGCGCATCGTCTCCGGCGGTCAAACCGGCGTCGATATCGCGGCACTCGATGCGGCGTTGGCGGTGGGATTTCCCTGCGGCGGCTGGGTGCCGCGCGGACGCTTCAACGAAGACGGGCCGATCGACCCACGCTATCCCGTCAAGGAAACCGATAGTCGCAAGCTGGCCCTGCGCACCGAATGGAATGTGCGCGATGCCGATGCGACGCTGATCCTATCGCGCGGTAAGCTCAGCGGCGGCTCGGCGCTCACACAGCGACTGGCGCAGCGCTACGGCAAGCCGTGCCTGCATGCCGATCTGGCGGCGCTATCGCCGGACGACGCTGTCAGCCGCATCGAGCCATGGCTCAATGAGATCGACGGCGCAGTGCTCAACGTCGCGGGGCCGCGCGCCAGCACTGATGCGGAAATCTATGGGCTCGCGTATCGCGTGATCGCGGCCCTGCTGGCGCGGCGTGGCGCGGCTTAGGCGGCTTTCGGAGCAGCCGCCGGTTTCTTCGCCCGCGCCGTATTGGCCATCGTCAGCGACAGGGCGGTGAAGGCCGCGGCGCAGATGAAGATGATGCGCGGCTCGCCCTGGTCCATCAGCCAGCCATAGAGCACCGGCGCGATCACGGCCGACACGTTGAAGCCGGTGGTGACGAAACCGAAGACCACGCCGAAAGCGCCCGGCGGTGTGACGGCGCGGACGATGAGATCGCGCGACGGCATGATGACGCCGTTGAGGAAACCGCTCAGCGCCAGCATCGCGACGAACAGCGTGATCGGGAAATTGACGTAAGCGAGGATGAGGATGGTCACGCCGCTCGCCGCGAGACCGATCGTTGCGATGCGCATCGGATGTTTGAAACGGTCGGCGATGAAGCCGCCCGAGAGCACGCCGAGCGCGTTGAAGATCAGAAAAGCCGTGAGGCCGACGCTGGCTTGCGCCGCCGGGATACCGTTGAGCGTGCCGAAGCCGACGATCGTAAAATTCTGCATCGCGCTGCCGGTCATGGTCAGCAACGCGAAGAAGATGAAGCTGCGGACGATCGGGCCGCTGGTCAAAATCTTCCAGCGGCTCTCGCGCTCCATGGGGGATGCCTGTTTGCGGGCGCCATCCTCATGCTTGGCGAGATGCCGGTCGGACAGCGCGTCCTTCTCTAGCAGCAGCACGGCGGCGACCGCGTAGGTGATGACGGCGATCGCGAGGAAGCCGCTGCGCCAATTGTCGAAGATTCCCGCCATCGCCAGCATGAAAGCCGGCGCGACTGCCTGGCCGGCCATGCCGAGGAAGGTGTGGATCGAATAGGCCTGCGCCATGCGGGGCGCCGAGACGCCATGCGACAGGATCGCGTAATCGGCCGGGTGATAGACCGTGTTGGCGACGCCGAGCAGCGCATAGCCGAGGATGAGCGCCCAATAGGTCGGGATGAGACCGACGATCGCGCAACCGGTCGCGCTCAGCGCCAGGCCGGCGATCAGTAGCGCGCTCGAGCCGAAGCGGTCGACGATGAAGCCGGCGGGCACCTGCAGCGATGCCGAACAGATGCCGAATGCCGCCATGGCATAGGCGAGCTGCTCGAAACTCACGCCATATTCGGTGCGCGCGTAGATGAACAGCGGCGGCAGCATCAGGATGTAGACATGGCTCATGAAATGAGCCGCGCCGACCAGGCTGATGACGCGGAAATCGCGCGTTTTCGTTACCGGGGCGGCGATGTCAGTCATATCGGCCATATGCAGTTTTGCCCGAGTGCCTCGCTTCAGGGTGCGTAGCACGGGTGGGGGCTGAAATCGAGCGCCCCTTGGGTGAGGCAGCCATGCGGCGTAGCATGGCTCCTCAAAGGGTTAAGAGACGTTTGAGGCTAATGGCAGTGGGCATGTTCGATCTCTCGGGAAAAACGGCGCTGGTCACCGGTTCGTCGCGTGGTATTGGCCGAGCGATCGCCATGGCCCTGGCCGGTCAGGGCGCGTGGGTGGTGACCTCGAGCCGCAAGGCCGAGGCTTGCGAGGAAGCCGCGGCCGCGATCCGCGCCACCGGCGGCGAGGCGCTGGCGATCCCCTGTCACGTGGGCGATAAGGCGCAGCTCGAGTCCTTGGTCGAGCAAACCCGCAACGCGTTCGGCGGTATCGACATTCTCGTCAACAATGTCGGCGCCAACCCGGTGCTCGGCCCGCTGCATGAGCTGAGCGACGAAGCCTTCGACCGCGTCATGACGAGCAATGTGCGCAGCGCGCTCTGGCTCTCGCAGCTGGTGTTGCCCGAGATGGCCGCGCGCAAGGACGGTGCGGTGATCTTCCTCTCCAGCATCGCGGCGCAGCGCGCCTCTTCCGGCATCAACGCCTATGGCGCGGCGAAAGCGGCGCTCGCGCAACTCGCGCGCGGCCTCGCCGCCGAGTGGGGGCCGCACAACATCCGCGTCAATTGCATCGCGCCGGGCCTCATCAAGACCGATTTCGCGCGCGCTTTGTGGGAGGACGAGGCGCGGGTCAAAGCGCGCATCGCGGAGACACCGCTCGGTCGCCTCGGCGAGCCGGAAGACATCGCCGGCGTGGCGGTGCTGCTCGCTTCGCGCGAAGGCAGCTTCATCACCGGTCAGACCATCATCATCGATGGCGGAACGACGATTGCCGGCTAAGGCCCATCGTGCAAAAAGAGGGGGCGCGAGGCCAATCGTCGCGCCCGTTGAAGCGCCGCTGTGCAGCCTTTAGCTTTGCCAACCCATGAGCAAGCTGATGATCTGCCGCACCGACGAAGTGGGCGGCGAGTTCGCGACCCGTGCTGTGGTCGATAACAAGGCTTATGCCGTCTACAAGCTCGGCGACGAGTACTTCGTCAGCATCGATGAATGCAGCCATGGGCCGGGCTCGCTCGGCGAGGGCACGATCATCGGCGAGGAGATCGAATGCCCTTTTCACCAGGGCCGATTCTTCATCCGCACCGGGCAGCCTTCCTATCCGCCCTGCACCGAGCCCCTGAAGGTGTGGCCGGCGCATGTCGAGGGTGAGGGGATCTGGATCGAGGTCGATGGACTTGACGCGGCGACTTGACCCCCTGGTGACTTGACCATGGGGCTTCGCCGCCGCATCGTTAGAGGAAGTCACATTTTTTTTCCGGCAGGTAACCGATATGGCGACGTCGCGCGAAGACAATAAGATTTTGACCGAAGTGGGCCCGGGCACGCCGATGGGCGATCTCATGCGGCGCTATTGGATGCCCGCCTTGCGCGCCGACGAGCTGCCGGCGCCGGATTGTGCACCGGTGCGGGTGAAGCTGCTGGGCGAGAGCCTCGTCGCCTTCCGCGATACCGAGGATCGCATCGGGCTCATCGAAGAGTTCTGCGCCCATCGCCGCGTCTCGCTGTGGTTCGGCCGCAACGAGGAATGCGGGCTGCGCTGCCCCTATCACGGCTGGAAATACGACGTCACCGGCCAATGCGTCGATCTGCCGTCCGAGCCGGAAGAGACCGGTATGCGCAGCCGCATCAAGCTGCAAGCCTATCCCTGCATCGAGCGCGGCGGAATCATCTGGACCTATATGGGCCCGCCGGAATTGAAGCCGGCGCCTCCGGGATTCGAATGGGCGCTGGTGCCGCCCGAGCAGCGCTATCTCTCGAAGCGACTGCAGGAATGCAATTACCTGCAAGCGGTCGAGGGCGGCATCGATTCGAGCCACGTCTCCTTCCTGCACGACGGCGCGCTGAAGAGCGACCGGCTGTTCCAGGGCAGCAAAGGCAATCAATACAATCAGAACGACAAGATGCCGGTCTTCGACGTCGCCGAGTTCGACGGAGGCCTCTTGATTGCGGCGCGTCGCAATGCCGAGAACGACAGCTATTACTGGCGCATCACGCCGTGGGTCATGCCGTTCTATACGCTGATCGCGCCGCGCGGCGGCAATCCGATCGGCGGCCATGCGTGGGTTCCGATCGACGACAACAACACCTGGTCGTGGAGCATCAGCTACCATCCGAAGCGCGCGCTGACCCGCGCCGAAGTCGCGGCGATGGACGACGGTGCCGGCATCCATGTAAAGGCGGTCCCGGGCAGCTTCATCCCGCTCGCCAACAAGACCAACGACTATCTGATGAACCGCAACGCGCAGGTCTCGGGCGCGACGTTCAGCGGCATCGACGGCGTCGGCATGCAGGACGCGTCGCTGCAAGAGAGCATGGGGCCGATCATCGATCGCAGCCGGGAGAATCTGGTCTCGACCGATAACGGCATCATCATGGCGCGGCGTGCGTTGCTGCGCGCGATGAAGGCCAATAAGGAAGGCAAGAAGATCCCAGGCCTGACGCCGGACTCGCAGCGCGTGCGCTCTTGCGCCGTGGTGCTGCCGAAGAACGTCAAATTCGTCGAAGGCGCCAAGCACGGCCTCTTCTGCGAATTGGGCACGGATCCGGTCACGGTCTGAACGTCTGCATCGATCCGTAATGTCACGTTGCCCCGGCGCAAGCTGGGGCCCATTCTTCGGTGCCTCGATGTTGAAGAATGGATACCGGCTTTCACCGGTATGAGGACAGGGGTATAGAAGTCAGCAACGCGCCACCCGGATCGCACGGGTTCAAGGACGCGAATGGGTGGGGAGTGATATGTCGGTCAGCGCCAAGGTCGCCGCGTGATCCAGGCGATACAGATCATCATTGGCGGCTTGCTCCAGGGCGCGGTCTTCGCCGTCCTCGCCATCGGCTTTTCGCTCGTCTATCGCGTTACCGGCGTCATCAATCTCGCCCAGGGCGGCTTCTGCGTGCTGGGCGCGCTGCTGATGTGGTCGGCCCAGGTCGCGCTCGGCCTGCCGATCCCGATCGCGCTCGTCGCCGCTCTCATCGGCACGCTGATCGCCGGGCTGATCCTCGGCTGGGCGACTTTCGTTCCCGCGGTGACGCGGCTGCCGGTGAGCAGCATCTTCGTCGTGACCGCCGGGTTGCTGACGCTGATCCAAGGCGTGCTGCTCATCGGCTGGTCGAGCCAGCCTTACGCTTTGCCGCCGATCTCGGGCGAGGCGCCGGTCGAGATCCTCGGCATTCGCGTGCCGACCCAAGGTTTCTGGATCGTCGGCGCGGCGGCGCTGATCATCGTCAGCCTCTGGTGGCTGCTCGCCCGGACGCGGCTCGGCCTCGCGTTGCGCGCCTGTGCGGAGAATCGGCTCGCAGCGCGCCTCATGGGCATCGACGTGCCGCGCATGACGCTGTTCAGCTTCTGTCTCGCGGCAGTGATCGCGGGGCTCGGCGGCATCGCGGTCGCGCCGATCACCTCGCTCGAATTCGACACCGGCGGCTTCTTCACCAATTTCGGCTTCATCTCGGTGGCGGTTGGCGGCCTCGGCGCTTTCGCCGGATCGGTGTTCGGCGGCCTCGTACTCGGCATCTCGGAGCAGCTTGCCGCCGGCTACGTTTCCTCGCTTTTCGCCAACGGTCTTGCGCTGGCGCTGTTGCTCGCGGTGCTGCTCTGGCGGCCGAACGGGCTTTTCACCGCGGCACCGGCACGGCGCCAGGACGTCCGCGATGAGCAGCGCATCCATCGCGGCATCGTGCGGCTCGACGGCCGCAATGGCACGATCTTCACCGTCGTTGGGATCATTTTCCTTATCGTGCTGCCGTGGGTCTTGCCGGCGGGCGGCATCCTCAATTCGCTGGTGATCACCGGCATCCTCTTCATCGCCGTGCTCGGCCTCGATGTGCTGATGGGCTTCACTGGGCAAGTCAGCCTCGGCCACGCCGGCTTCATGGCGATCGGCGGATATACCGCGGCGATCCTGGCGACGACCTATCACTGGCCGCCGCTGGTCGGCGTCCTTGCCGGTATCGTGCTGTCGCTGCTCTGCGCCTATGGCCTGTCGCTGGTGACGATGCAGCTGCGCGGTCACTTCCTCGCGCTCGCGACGCTCGCTTTCGGGCTGATGGTCGATTCGCTCACCGTGGGTCTGACCGATGTGACCGGCGGTCCGTCGGGCCTCGTCGGCATCCCGTCCTTCTCGGTCGCCGGCTATTCCTTCGCCGCGCCGATCCAGATGTACTATCTCATCGCTGCGCTTATCGTCGTGCTGTGCCTGTCGCTGCATGGCGGCATGCGCTCGGGCTTCGGCCGCGCGCTGCAAGCCGTGCGCACCGACGAGACCGCGGCGGCGGCGCTTGGCGTCAACGTCGCGCGCTACAAGCTCGCCGCGGTCTGTCTCTCGGCCGCGCTCGCCTCGCTCTCCGGCAGCCTCTACGCCTTCTATTTCCATTTCCTCTCGCCCGACATGGTCGGCGCACCGCGCTCTTTCGAGATGATCGCGATGCTGGTCGCCGGCGGTGAGGGGACGCTGATCGGGCCGATTCTCGGCGTCGCGCTGCTGACCCTGATCCCGACGATCTTCCAGCCCTTCGCGCTCTATAAGACCTTCGCCGAAGGTGTGCTGCTGGTGATGTGCTTCCTCTGGCTGCCGGAAGGCATGTTCGGCGGCATCGCCATGTGGATCGAGCGCCTGACGAGCAAGAAAAGCGATGCGCAGCGCGCCGCGAAGGCTGTGTCATGAACGACGCAGCGCTGGCGATTACGGGCCTTTCCAAGAAATTCGGCGGCCTCAACGCCGTGAACAAGGTCAGCTTCACCGTGCCGCATGGCAGCCTCACCGCGGTGATCGGCCCGAACGGCGCCGGCAAGACCACGGTGTTCAACCTCGTCACTGGGCTTTATCGCGCCGACGAAGGCGAAGTGCGCTTCTACGGCGACTCGTTGCTCGACCTGTCGCCGATCGAGATCGCGGCGAAGGGCCTCATTCGCACCTTCCAGGCGGCGCGCATCTATCCCGGCATGACCGCGATCGAGAATGTGCTTGCGGGCGCGCATCTGCATGTGCGCTCGGGTGCCTGGCGGCAGATGCTCTGGCTGCCAACCGCGCGGCGCGAAGAGCGCGCGCTCATCGAGCGCGCCGATGCGCTGCTGGATCTCGTCCGGCTGCGCGCTTTCCGCGATACCGCCGCGACCGAGCTGCCGATGGGCAGCCAGAAGCTCCTCGAAGTCGTGCGCGCCCTGATGGCGCAGCCGCGGCTCCTGCTCTTGGACGAGCCGGCGGCGGGTCTCAACGATGCCGAGACGGCGGAACTCGCCGAGCTTTTGCGCGCGGTGCGCGATGCCGGTATCTCGGTCGTGGTGGTGGAGCACAACATGTCGCTGGTGATGGGCGTTGCCGATCAGGTGATCGTGCTCGATGCCGGCAGCGTCGTCGCGTCGGGCACGCCGCGCGACATTCAGCAGGATGCGCGTGTCATCGCCGCCTATGTCGGCAGTGAGGCTGTGACATGAGTCTCGAGCTGAAACGCATCTCGGCCGGCTATGAGGCGACCGATGTCATCCACGACATCGATCTCAAAGTCAGTCCGGGCGAGATCGTCGCACTCGTCGGTGCGAATGGCGCCGGCAAATCGACGCTGGTCAAGACCATCTCGGGCATCCTCGCGGCCCGCCGCGGCGAGATCACGCTCGACGGCAAGCGCATCGATCGCGCGAGTCCGGGCGCGCGTGTCTTGATGGGCATCGCGCAAGTCCCGGAAGGACGGCAGGTCTTCGCCGGCCTCACCGTGCGCGAGAATCTGCGTCTCGGCGGCTATACGCGCGGCGCCGAGAACGATCCCGCGGCGTTCGAGAAGAGCATCGGCGAGATCGGCAGGCTGTTTCCGATTCTGTTGCAGCGGCTCGACGAGCCGGCGGCGAACCTTTCGGGCGGACAGCAGCAGATGCTGGCGATCGGCCGC
>DATMZZ010000235.1:0-10554 GCA_035573175.1 Allostellaceae bacterium | reverse complement strand
TCGCGCTGCGTGCTGCCGAGTTCCCCGAGAATGATGCGCGCCCGCCGCTCAAGCGCGCGGCCGAGCGCCGTCGGACGCATTCCATGCGGGGTACGATCGAACAGCGCGCCGCCGACGCTCCGCTCCAACAGTTTGACGCTGCGCGTCAAAGTCGGCTGGCTGGTCTTCAGGCGGCGCGCCGCATCGCCGAGGGAGCCGCTTTCCATGACGGCGACAAAATCACGCAAATAGCGAAATTCGAGATCCACGCCACACTCCCCCAAACGATCTATCCGTCTTGCGCTCTATCGCAGTAGCGCGCAACTGCTAATCGCGTGATACTCATGCTGCGGACAAATCGAACGATTTCCAATCCGATCCTCGGGGGAGCCCCGTCGATGAGCCATATAGCGCGCGTTGCGCAAGTATTTTCCCTGTTCGGCTTGCTGACGGGTGCTTTCGATGCTTGGGCGGTCGAGCCGCTAAAAATCCGAATGAGCTGGGTGATCACGCCGGGGGAGTTGGTGCCTATTCTGTTTGCTCATCCCGGTCTCGCCCGTCATGAGGGAATTTCCTACACGGTCGAGCCGATCCATTTCTCCGGCGGACCCCACAGCATTCCAGCCATCGCCAAGGGTGAAATCGACATCGGCGGACTCGGCTACGCCACAATTGCCGCCGCGATCCAAGGTGCCGGCATCGACGATCTCAAGGTTATCGGCGATGTCGTGCAGGATGGCGTCCCGGGCTGGTATTCCGTCGAATACATGGTGCTGAAGGACGGTCCGATCCATTCGGTCGAGGACCTGCGCGGCAAGACGCTCGGCACCAACACGATCGGCAGCCTGACGGATCTCGGTCAGCGCCAGATGCTCCGCCAGCGCGGCATCGACGACCGCAAGGATCTGACGATCGTCGAAATAGCATCGCCGAACATGAAGGCGGCCCTTGCCGCGCGCAGGGTCGATATGGTCGGCGTCGTTGCCGCCGTCGGCGCCGATCCCGAGTTGCGCGCGATCGCGCGCCCGCTTTTCACCGCCGCGGATGCAATCGGCCGCACGCAAATCAGCGCCTTGGTCGCGCGCGAGTCGTTCCTGCGGGCACATCGCGCCGCCGTTGTCGATCTTTTGGAAGACATGATCCGGATCACGCGCTGGTACACCGATCCGACAAATCACGCCGAGGCGGTGAAGATCGTCGCCGATTTCACCAAGCAGTCGGTGTCGCGCTCCGACTGGGCTTTCACGCGGCAGGATCAATATCGCTCGCCCGATGTGATGCCCGATGTCGACGCGCTACAGCGCAATGTCGATCTGCTGTGGAAGCTGGGTTTTCTGAAATCGCGGATCGATATGAGCAAGCACGTCGATCTCAGCCTGGTGCGCGAAGCCGCGGACCGCGCCGAATAGCGCGTTCTAGCGCCGCGTGTGCTCCGCACAAACCGTGCGTACGCTTTCAAGCAATTTCGCCGCCGCCGGCGATAGCGGCGCGTCGCGGCGATAGATCACGCTCGACGATGCGCTCCAGGAAATATCCGGTACATGCAGCCGTGCGAGACGCTCGTGCCCTATCGCGGCGTCGATGAATGAATCGTAATAGGCGGAGACGAGATCGCGCCGCTCGAGCATAAAGCGCGCCGAGCCGATGATCGAGGAGTATTCGATCACCGGCACCGGCGGCGTGACGCCGGCGCGGGCAAAAATATGCTCGATACGCGCGCGAAAAAAATCCGAGTGTCTCGGCATCATCCAAGGCTGCGCCGCCAATTCCTTCAGTGACAAGCGGCGCTTGCCGACAAGCGGGTTATCCTCGCGGGCAACGACGACCGGCCGCGCCCCGCGCAGCAAGACGCGATGCGTGAGATTGGGTTCGAGATTCGCCGGCACGGTATGAAAGGTGCAATCGATCTCTCCGTTTTTGACGCCGTCCAAGGTCTGGCGCAACTGCGCCTGGACGATGGTGACATCGACATTCGGAAATTTCGCCTGAAAACGCGCGATAGCACGCGGCAGGATCGAGAGGGCAAACATCGGACCGCTGCCGATGACAACTTTGCCTCGTCGCGCCGAAACCAGATCGTCGAGTTCGCGCTGGGCGCTGCCGATCTCGCCCATGATGATGCGCGCCCGGCGCTCGAGCGCCCGCCCGAGCGCCGTCGGCCGCATGCCATGTGGCATGCGATCGAACACCGCGCCGCCGACCGCCTGCTCTAGCAGCTTCATGCTTCGGGTGAGGGTCGGCTGGCTGGTGTGCAGCCGCCGCGCGGCATCGCCGAGCGATCCGCTCTCGATCACTGCGAGGAAGTCGCGCAGATGACGTAATTCCAGCTCCAACGACTCCTCCACACCACCCCCGGCATAGTAATGGCGGAAGAAATACCGTTTCCGCAACTGTTATACAACGTCATCGAACGTTCCTATTGATCCATTTATTTTTGTAATACTTCGATAAGTTGTATGAATGTTGCTTTGCGCTACGTTTCGATTTTTGCCGCGCCGGGCAAGGCGGCACCCTCAGCGCCAGGGTCCGCGCTGCCACGGCCGTCCCGCCGGCGGCACCGAGCCGCGCCAGCGCGCATCGCGCGGGTTGCTGATCGCGAAAGAGCGCGTGCGCGGCGCTTGCAATATCGCAACGCTGCGCCGGCGCATGAACGGCAGAAGGATCATGCCGGCGATAAAGCCGCCGACATGCGCCCAAACCGCAACGCCGCCGACGCCCAAACTCTCGCTCGCGCTCAAGAGCTGCATTAGGAACCAGAAGCCGAGCAGCAGGATCGCCGGCACGGCGACGATGCGAATAATGATGATGATCCAGAAAAAGACAAAGACGTTGCCGAAGGGATAGAGCACGAGATAGGCACCGAGCACGCCGGCGATCGCGCCCGACGCGCCGACCATCGGCAGCGTCGCGGTAGGCTCGGTGAGCGCCTGGGTCAGCGCCGCAACGATGCCACAGAGAAGATAGAAAACAAGGAAGCGCAAACTGCCGAGCGCGCTCTCGACGCCTTTTCCAAAGACAAAGAGATAGATCATGTTGCCGATGAGATGCAGCCAGCCGCTGTGAAGGAACATGCTGGTGACGAGCGTCACCGGCGGCGCGACGAGCGCAAGACGCGCCGGCAGATGCGCCGCGCCGAAGAGCACCGCCGGAATCATGCCGAGGCCCACCGCGCTGCGCTCGACACCGCTGGGACCGAGGCTGAGCTGCCAAAGAAAAACAACCGTGCAAACCGCGACGAGACCATAGGTGACGACCGGCGGCTGGTGCGCAGGCGTATCGTCGCGGAACGGGATGGCAAGGAGCATGCGTGCCAAATCTGGTGATTAAAAGCCGCGCGGCAAGCCGCCACCCGTGGCGCGTGCCGCTGGCCTCGCAGCGCCATGCTTTCTATAGTTTCCTCATAAGTTCGGTCGTCATTCGGGGTTCCGGAAAGGGTGGAATGAGTTTCAAGATTCTGGTCATGGGGCTGCCCGGGGCGGGGAAGACAACGCTCGCCACGGCGCTGGCACCGCGGCTGCGCGCTGTTCATCTGAACGCCGACGAGATCCGCAAGAACATCAACAAGGATTTGGGGTTCAGCCCGGCCGACCGCATCGAGCAGGCGCGCCGGATCGGCTGGCTCTGCGATCAGATCGCGAAGGCCGGTTGCCCCGTGATCGCCGATTTCATCTGCCCGACGCCGGAAGCGCGCGCCGCCTTTCTCGAAGGCGGTACGGCTTTCATCATCTGGGTCGATCGCATCAAATCGGGCCGTTTCGCGGACACCAACCGGCTCTTCGCCGCGCCGGAGCATTTCGATCTCCGCATCCTCGCCGAGGGGAGCCCCGAATATTGGTGCGAGCAGGTGATCGCGCGGCTCGACATGCTGCCGCATTACCGCGAGCGCCGCGCCGCAGCCCGCTAAGCTCACCTACCCCGCCACATCGGGCGGGAACGAAGCGCCACGTGGCTGGTTGAGAGACTCGCTTGTTCACCAGCCGCGTTCCTGCGCATGGCCCGCCGCGACTCTGTTTCGACACCGCTTATCGCGCTCGCGGCAGCGCTTGGCGCCGGCGCGCTCGGCGCCCTGGCCTCGCGTAATCGTCAGCGGACACGCCTTGCCGAGCATCGCCATCCGCCGCGCGGCTGGTTCGTCAGCATCGAAGGCACGCGCCTCCATTACATCGAGCGCGGCAGTGGCACGCCGATCGTCCTGCTGCATGGCAATGGCGCGATGGCCGAGGATTTTATCGCCTCGGGGCTTATGGATCGGCTGGCCGCGACGCATCGCGTCATCGCCATCGATCGGCCAGGCTTCGGTTATAGTGCGCGCCCGCGCAGCCGGGCCTGGACGGCGCGCCGCCAAGCAGCGCTGATCCACAAAGCCTTCGCGAAGCTCGGCATCGAGCGGCCGGTTGTTGTCGGTCACTCCTGGGGTGCGCTGGCCGCACTCGAACTCGCGCTCGACCACCCGCTCGATCTCGCCGGACTGGTTCTGCTCGCGGGCTATTTCTTTCCGAGCATTCGTCTCGATGTGGCGCTCGCGATGCCGAACGCCACGCCGCTGATCGGCGATGTGCTCAATCACACGATTGCGCCACCGCTCTGGCGCGCATTGGCACCGCGACTCATCCGCAAGATCTTCGCACCAAGCTCCGCCCCCGAGCGCTTCGCGCGCGGCTTCCCTCTCGATCTCGCGCTCCGGCCAAAGCAGCTCCAGGCGACCGCGCATGACACGGCGCTGCTATTCGCATCAGCCGCGGCAGTGCAGCGCCGGCATCGCAATCTCGCCGTGCCGACCGCGATCCTCGCCGGCGCGTGCGATGCGATCGTCGAAACCGCGGCGCAATCGCAACGCCTCGCTAACGAGATCGCGGCGCCGGTCGACATCATCCCGAACGCGGGACATATGATCCATTACGACGCGCCGGAGCCGGTTGCCCGCGCGATCGAGCGCATGGCCGATATCGCGGCCGAGACGATGCGCGCCGCGCCGGCCGGTACGCTGCTCGCGCAGGCGCGCGCCGTCATTTTCGACATCGATGGCACGCTCGTCGATTCCGTCGATCTTCACGCACAAGCCTGGCAAGAGGCGTTCCGCTATTACGGCCACGATATCAATTACACCGCGATCCGCAGCCAGATCGGCAAAGGCGGCGACCAGCTGATGCCGGTCTTTCTGTCCAAAAATGAGTTGCGCGAGAAAGGTGACGCGCTGGAGAAGTACCGCAGCGCGCTCTTCAAGGCGAAATACCTGCCGCGCGTCACCGGCTTTCCCGATGTGCGCGCGCTTTTCGAGCGGTTGCGCGCCGCCGGCAAAGCAATCGTGCTCGCCTCTTCATCGAAGAAGGACGACCTCGATGTCTATAAGCGCATCGCGGATATCGCCGATCTCGTCGATGCCGACGTGTCGGCCGACGATGTCGACCGCTCGAAGCCGCATCCCGATGTTTTCGAGAGCGCGTTGCAGAAGCTTGGCCGTGTCAGCGCCGCGCAAGCGATCGCCATCGGCGATTCACCTTACGACGCGGAGGCCGCCGCCAAGGCCGGATTGAAGACGATCGGCGTGCGATGCGGCGGCTTTCCGGAGCACGATCTGCGACGCGCCGGATGCAGCGTGATCGCCGACGATCCGGCCGCGCTGCTGCGGCAATATCAGGGCGCCAGCGCACGGCGATAATCCAGCTTTTCGCCACAATCGCAGTGCAGAGCTTTTGCGGTGACCGCGACAGCCTCCCTCCAGAACCCGCGCCGCCGTGGCCTTCGTGCGTTCTCGCAAAGCGAGAAGCTGCGCGAAGCCGCGGCGAAGCTTGGTATCGCCGCGGTTTGTCTTTTTCTTTTGCTCGGCGCGGTCGTCCGTTTCGTGACGGTTCTCGATCGCGCGCCGCGCGGTCTCGATGCGCTGAGCACGACGCAGCTTTTCACCATCGTCTGCCAGACAATCTTCTATCTGCTCGTGTTGTGGTTCACGCTGACCCGCCGTCCGGCGCTGCAACGCGCGCGCGGTTGGAAGCCACGGCTCGTCGCCGCCATCGGCGCCTTTGCGATTTTCGGCTTTGGCTTGCTGCCGCCGGTGCAGGGCCTCGCGATCGGCTGGCATATCGTCGCCGCCATCTTATTGCTCGCGAGCGCTCTGCTCGGCGCGCTGGTTCTTCCCCATCTCGGCCGGTCCTTCAGCCTAATGTCGGAAGCGCGCGGCCTTGTCACGCGCGGCCCCTATCGCATCGTGCGGCATCCGCTTTATGTGGTCGAAGAGCTGGCGGCGATCGCCGGCTTCATCGAAGCATTTTCGTTGGCTGCTGCCTTGCTGCTCGCGGTGCAGATCGCGTTTCAGATCCGCCGCATCCTCAACGAGGAAGCGGTGCTCGCCGCGAGCTTCCCGGATTACGCGCGCTACCAAGCGACGACAGCGCGCGTGATCCCGGGGATTTGGTGAGCGAAAAGCGGGCTTACTTCTGCACGCGTTGCGGCGATGCGTAATACATATGCACCGCGAGGCATTTTTGGAACGTCGTCGTTTCGCGGCGACGCCAGAAATGCAGCCCGCGGCGTCCCTTCGGCGCATCCTTAAGGTTACGCGGCGGCGTTGTGGTCGTGCGGTTGCGCCGCGCAAAGAGCGGAAAAGCGGCGTCGGTAATCATGAACAGCCTCCACCGTTGTTTCGGTCGAAGCGGATCGCAGCATTAAGCATTGGTTAAGCGCCACAGAAATCGCATAAAATTGTAGATATTTTTAACTATGTGCGCAGCTCGCCCTCGGCCCCCACATCGAAGAGATGCGGTAGGTAATGCGGCTGCGAGCGGAGATATTGATCGGGCGCCTTGATGCGGGTGCCGAAATGCGCCGCCGCATGCCACGGCCAACGCGGATCGTAGAGAATGGCGCGCGCGAGCGCGATGAGATCGGCATCGCCGGTGCCGAGAATCGCCTCGGCCTGCTCGAATTCGGTGATCAGCCCCACAGCGATCACCGGCATCTTCACCGCCTGCTTCACCGCTCGCGCCAGCGGTACCTGATAGTTCGGGCCCATCGGAATCTTCTGCGCCGGCGTCAGCCCGCCGCTTGAGACATGGATCGCGCTGCAGCCGCGCTTTTCCAGAGCCTGCGCGAAAGCGACGGTCTGTTCGATATCCCAGCCGCCGTCCGCCCAATCCGTGCCCGAGACACGCACGGCCACGGGGCGGCCGGCAGGAAAGACCGCGCGCGTCGCATCGAACACCTCGAGCGGGAAACGCATCCGGTTCTCGAGCGAGCCGCCGTACTCATCATCGCGCTGATTGGAGAGCGGCGACAGGAATTGGTGCAGCAGATAGCCATGCGCGGCGTGAAGCTGCACAGCAGCGAGATCGAGCCGCGCGGCGCGGCGCGCGCTATCGGCGAAGGCCTCGCGCAGCCGGCGGAGATCGTCGCGGCTCAGCATTTTCGGCGCGAGTTCGGATTTGGCAAAAGGCAGCGGCGATGGTGCTTCGGTGAGCCAGCCATGCGCATGGTCGGGCGCGATCTGGCCGCGGCCTTTCCACGGCACCTCGGTCGAGGCTTTGCGCCCGGCATGGGCGAGCTGGATCGCGACCGGCATATCGGACCAGCGGCGCACGGCATCCAATGTGCGGCGCATCGCGGCCTCGCAAGCATCGGAATAGAGGCCGCTATCGGCATAGGTGATGCGGCCTTCGGCTGTGACCGCAGTCGCCTCGATCGTCAGCAGCGCCGCGCCCGACAAGGCGAGGTGGCCGAGATGGATGACATGCCAATCCGTCATGCAGCCATCGATGGCTGAGTACTGGCACATCGGCGCGATGATGATGCGGTTGGCGAGCGAGAGGCGGTCGACTTGGAACGGCGTGAGAAGCTTGGGTACGGCCATGATCCTTTCTAAAGCGGAGGAAGCGGCGTCAGACGAGCTCGAAATTCATCACCTCGAGCCGCGCCTGGAAATAAGCGCGGCGGAAGGTGTCGAGATCGGGATAGGTCGTCGCCGGCAGGCGGCGATACGCCAATTGTACTTCGCAAGACCGACTATTGAAGGGAAACGGCTCGAACGCGACCTTGCGCGGACCAAGCGCCTGCAACGACAGCCGCACCGTGTTCTTCTTCTTGCCATCGTAACCGAGCGGCACCGGCTCGATGTAATCGTCGTAAGGGTCCTGGCAGCAGAAATAGAGGCCGAGCAGATCCCATACCTGGAGTAGGTGATAATTGGTGCGCAACTCGACCGGATCGAAAGCTTTTTCTTCCTCTTTCTGGCGCGCCTCGTTCTTGGCGATGAATTGCTCGGTATCGGCGCCGAGCTTGCGGATCGACATGCCCGGATGGCTGATCGTGTCATAGCGCGCGCGCCACAGCCCCGTGCGATGCAAGCCAACCATCAGCCCGGCATAGGGATCGATCGACGTCATCCAATCGATGCACCATTGATAGGCATCGAGTTGATTCACATTGCCCGGAAGCTGGCGAAACTCCGGCGTCTCGCCGGCATCGTTGATGACCGGCGCGGTCTCGTAACGCAGCCAGCCGTAATCATGGAACGCGGCAGCGCGCGCGACGGAATCATAAGGCCGCGGGGTGGCGAAGCGATCATTGCCCCAATGCGCGGCAAGCTGCCCCACCAGGCGCGAATGATCGGTCTGGCCGATCAGCAGCAATTCTCCGTTGGCTTGCTTGCGGACGATCATGATCGCGCCTCCTCCCGGTTTCGGCGTCACGGCCGGTACCAAGTCTACCGCGTTTTCGCGCGCAAGGTTAGAGAGTCGCGCCAGGCACCGGCAGCGCGTTCTCAAGCAGGTTCTTGGTGAGGATCTCGAATGCCTCGTCGACCGAATCGGTGCGATGGAAAAGGTTCACATCCTCGGGGCTAATCGTGCCGTAGCGCACGAGCGCGTCGAAATTCACCACTTCATTCCAGAATTTCGCGCCGAACAGCACGATCGGCAGGCGCTTTTTCATCTTGCGCGTCTGCACCAGCGTCAGGATCTCGAACATCTCGTCGAGCGTGCCGAAGCCGCCCGGGAACAGCACCACCGCCTTGGCGAGATAGACGAACCAGAATTTCCGCATGAAGAAATAATGGAAATGGAAATCGAGGTCGCGGCTGACATACGGATTATCGAACTCCTCGTTCGGGATCGAGATCGTCAGCCCGACATTGGGGCCTTTGGCTTCTGACGCGCCGCGATTAGCCGCTTCCATGATGCCCGGCCCGCCGCCGGTGCAAACGACGAAGCGATGCTGCTGTTGCTCGATCAGCTTCGACCAATTGGTGAGGCGATGGGCGAGCTCGCGCGCTGCCTCGTAATAGAAGGAGAGCTCCAGCGCCATGCGCGCCTTCTCGACGCCATTGCCGCTTTTCTCGGCTTCCGCTAGCGCCGCTTCGGCCTTGTCGCGCGGCTGAAGCCGCGCCGAGCCCATGAAGACGATGGTGTCGTTGACGCGGTGGCGGTTGAAGCGCGCCAGCGGCTCGAGATATTCGGAAAGAATCCGCAATGCGCGCGCGTCGCGGCTGTCGAGAAAGCGCGAGTTCAGATAGGCTTTGGGCGGACGTTCGTGCTCGGCCATAGGGGTCCTTCGCTCATGCGTTCACCCCTATATATACGTATCGCCGCTTGTGGTTCCGCGGCGCAGATGGCCTTACCTGAAAGGAGGTTACCGAAAGGAGATGCGCGGCGCCCAGCGCTTGATGAAAGCGATGAAATAAAGCGCCGGCCCGGCGATCGCCAATAAGGCAAAGGGCAGATAGACCAGCAGATAATCGAACGCGAAACGCGGCGCGATCCGCAGGAAATCGTCGGCGAAGGCGCAGGCGATGTAATTCATCGTGAGGAAGCGCAACACCGCCCAGACGTGCGGACCAAGCCAATGCTGCAACCGCGCGAGCGACAAGAGCGCGAGGCCATAGACGCAGAGCGCGGCGATGCCGAAGACGACGAAGGTACGGATCGGCGGGATATCGCCCAGCGCGCAAATCCACGCAACCAACGCGAGATGCACAGCGAGCGCCGCCGCGAAAGCGAGACCGAATTCGCGGCCGACATGACGCAGCCTGTCGAAGCTCGGACCGAACAGCGTCACCAGTGCGCCGCCGCTATAGGCCGGGAGGAACAGCAGGAAGGCGAGCCGCGCCGTTGCCAGCAGCGCCGCGTGGAGGCCGCTATCGTCGGCGCCCCACAGGGCCAGCACCGCCGCCGCGAGCGTGAGTTCCGCGGCAAACGGCAGGACGAGCCACCACACCACCGGCGCGGGCCGCGCGGCAGGACTGGCGTGTCGGGCATTCACCGGCAGATCGGTCACGGCGGCACGATATCATGGCTCGTGTTGATGCTTTGCCGCGACAGCGCGGCTTCGCCGACGATTTGATTAAAATCTTAGCGATCGGCCGGCGCTTCGTCGGTCGGCGTTATCAATCCGTTGGTTTCCGCGATTGTAGCCTGGGCGCAGTTCAGGCTTTCCGGTTTTCCCCCATCCATGCCCGACGACGGCAGTTTCACAGCCAAGAAGGCGCCTTCCGCCGGCGCGCCCCCCGGTAATGCAATTCAGGCGTGGATCCGCGCGCTCAGCGCGGTGAAAATCCTCGACCAGGCGCCGACCGTCACCTTGCCGGCC